>DAIQNO010000033.1:0-13510 GCA_036788355.1 Opitutales bacterium
CCGCAATTTTGAGTGCTCATGCTTAATCATAACGTCCGTCCGTTTAGATTTATCGTCCATTTACGAAAATTGTGTCGATCCTCACCACAAAACAATAAAGCATTTTTACAATAAGCAAAGTTGAGGGAATGGCATTTTTGCCTTGCCTAAACTAGGGTTCGGTAACGTTTCTTAATTTTGAACGGGATCCATTCACACTGGTGCCCGTTGCGTTGATCCATCATTAACCTCGAACTAAATTATCAACTACCATGAAAAACCCCCTAAAGGCCATTTTTCCCTCAGCGATGCTGGGGATCGCGTGCCTCGCGCACGCCCAGTCAAGGTCCGTTGACTTTATCTTTATCGTCGATGAGTCCGGCTCTATGGCTGGCGAGCAGAGCTTTCTGCAGGTTCAGATTCCTTCCCTTAACGCCGGTCTGCAGGAGCGCAATATTACGGATAACCGCTTTGGCCTGGTCGGATTTGGGGCCTCCAACCCCTCCCCGCGCTCCGTCAGCGTGAATGGTGGCCTCTTTGGCACCGCAGAGCAGTTCGCGGCTGCGGCGGACACCCTGATAGTCAATGGCGCCACGGAGGACGGCTACGCCGGCCTCATTTTCGCCCTCGACAACTACGAATTTCGCCCTGGGGTGCTGCCGGTGCTGGTGCTCGTTACCGACGAGGATCGCGACATCATTTCCCCGTATCGTGATTCTGACCTGGCAGCCCGCGACGCGAGCTTCACCAACGCCACGGCTTTCGTTCAAAGCCTCCTTTCGGCCAATGACGCCATCTGGGTCTCTATCCTCGACCAGAATATCCTCTCTAGCGCTGGAGTCGGCGGCAATCTGGCCATCAACAGCATCAATCAGGTTTATCAAGCCACGGTCAACGCCGACGGCACGGCGGGCATCTCCGTCGAGGATGGGGGTAGTCTCGGAAGCGCTTTCGGCACGACCACGGCGGATTATTCAGAACCGACTCTCGCCAACGGCGGGTTGGTCGCAGACCTCAACCAATTGCGTCAAGGGGGCCTGACTGCTGACTCGTTCACGTTGGCCTTTCTCGATAGCCTCGTGGAAGTGGTGCAGGTGGGCGTCGGCACTAACCTCGTTATCGGCACGGGAAATGCCGCTTTTGAGACGGCCATCGAGACCCTGCTGGGCCGGAACACCACCGTCCCGCCAGGCGAGACCGAAACTGAAGCCCAGCGGCGCCGCGAGATCGCCCGGGACTTGCGCGAAATCGCCAAGACCTTCTCTGGCTTTGTCGAGACCGATGTCGATCGCGCACGGGGCCTCCTCCAAGGGCGCCCACTCCTCAACACCCTTAATCGGAGCATCGGCGGTTCCTACACCTACACCAACGTGCTCACCCATCGCTTTGATGCCCTCCATCACCGAGCCGTCACCACGGGCCAGCGCAATGCCGATAGCCGCTTTGGCACCTTCCTCCAGGGGATGTATGCCAACACCGAAATTGATGCCACGGGTGCGTCCTTCAGCAGTGAATCCAGCAACTGGGGCGCGCTCGCCGGGATCGACTACACCGTCAGTGATCGTCTGATCCTCGGCCTCGGCTTCGGTTACAAGCGGACCGGGATCGACTCCAGCGATGGCAGCGAAATCGAGGGTGACACCTTCGCCGGGATGCTCTACGGCTCCTGGATTGCCACTGACCACATCTTTTTCGATGCTTTTGGTTCTTACGGCCAAGCGAAACTCGACAGCACCCGCGACCTCGGCATCTTTGGGCTTCCCGGAGCGGCCACCGGCGAAATCGAACAGGACTTGGTCAGCCTGGGCCTGCGTGCCAAGGGGCAATGGCAGTCTGGCGGCTTCGTCTTTGGGCCCACCGCTCAGCTCCAGTGGGTTTATGCCTCCTCCGAAGCCTTCCGCGAAACTGGCCCGGCAGCGGTGACGCTGGACGTGGAAGACAGCGACCAGCACTCCTTCCGCAGCTTCCTCGGTGGTTTTCTGGCTTACCCGTTGGACGATCTCGGCATCCGCTTTACGCCACGCATCTCCATCGAGTGGGTGCATGAGTTTGCGGATACCTCAACCGACACCACCGTGCGCTTCACCTCCGCACCCGCGGCACCCTTCGCCGTCTCCTCCGACGAGGTCGCCAAAGACGTCCTGCGTGGCACCATTGGCGGCACTTTCTACCTCTCCGACGGTGCCTCGCTCTACGCTTACTACACGCGCACCCTGGTCCAAGATGACCAGACCGACAACGTGGTGCAGTTTGGGCTGAACTTCGACTTCTAGCCCGCCCGGAAAGCAAAGCCCGCAGATTCTGAAACCGGTCTGCGGGCTTCGCGGCTTGGAAAAGTCAACATCCGCCTCCACCCAGTAGCGGAGGGAGTGCCATTTTGGGCAATCTAGCCGCCCGTTATCCGGAGCCGCCAGCGGCTGTCTAACCGGAACCGCCGGCGGCCGCCTAATCGGAACCGCGAGCCGCCCTGCCTACTCCCCGGCGATGAAGTCAAAGACCCGATCCAGCCCGAGGTGCGGTGGCGGAATCTGCAGGTTGCGCGGTGCCGTAGGGTGGACTCGGTAGAAGGCAAAGTCGCCCGGCGACCAGGACTTCGGCCAAATCTCCGGCAGCCGAGACACCGTAAACTCCATCTCTGGGCCGTCGGCGGGGTATTGCGCCGGGCGCCCCACCAAGGTGTTGGCCGCTGCGCCCACCCGCGTCGAGACGCACGCACTGGCCGCCAGCCACTCACAGGTCACCCCCGGCAGCTTGTGGCGGACGCGCTCCGTCATCGCCCGCAACAGACCGATCAACCGCCCGTTTTCAACATCCTCGGGCAAGACGCCGTCCGCCTTGGCCGCCACAAAGGCCACCCGCTGCAACGGCCACACTTTGATGCCCAACAGCCCCAACAGGCGCGCCCCGAGGAGGGAGCCCGGTCGCAGCGCCTCAAAAAGATCGTCCAGAATCTGCCGATTGTCGTTATAGCGGCCGTCCCCTCCCACCAGCAGCGAAGCGACGTCCACCAGCACAATCAGGCGATCCGACTCCCGCAGCTCATCGAAAACCGGCAGGGCCACCTGACGCCGATAGCGACGGTAGGCCCGCGCCATCTCCGCAGCCAAATCGGGGTGCTGTTTCCGCGCTCGCGAAGACAGCGGGGCAAACTCGCCAGGGTGCCCACCCTCAGGCTCCAGGCCGCTCCGCCGCTCTGCCGCAATCTCGGGCGCCGTGCGGCTCCGCGGCTGGTCGCCAGCCACATCCAGCCAGAACGTCGAGGGCGAAATCAAGGGCTGGAAACCCAGGATCAAGTTCGCCAGCGCCAACCGGTAGCTACCGAGGAGGGTTGCCGCGTCCAGGGTCTTCTCCCGCTGCAATCGCAAAAAAACCTTGGCCGCATCGTGGTAGCCACTGTGATCCTCCAGGTGCCGGAGGGTATGATCCGACCAGTCCGCGTAGTTCTCAAAAGCGGCAATGGCCGCATCGGCAATCCGCTCACCGGGCAGGTCAAAAAAGTGCAGCCGGCTCTGCCGGAAGCTCCAATCGCTGCGTCGAAAGGAGCAACGATAATGGGAACAGTCGCGGGTCTTCCCCGGCCAAGCCTGCCGCCGCGCTAAATAATCCCGAGCCCGATCCAGTCGGAACGGCCCACCATAACGCGCCTGAAATGGCAACTCGCGGAAGTCCCGCACCCGCGCCCCTTGACCGAAAACGAAGTGGTGCGGATCGTGCTCCGCCAAGTGGCTCAACAAACTCGTCAAAAACGCTGTCTTCCCGCTGTGCGCGATGCCCGTCACCGCAATTTTGCGATCTTGGACGAACCAACTAGCCGGGTTGAGTAACATAGCCGCGATTGTCCCCCCGACCGCCGATCGAAGTCAAGGTGACAACCACCGCAACCTCCGCCCCGATGCCCCCTGAATCGGCTTATAGAGATTCGCCCCGGAGGAGGTTTTTCCGGGCACGGAGCCGGGCATCGTTGCCGGAAAGGTGGTCACACTTCGCCCAAAGTGTCATCACTTTGGGGGCAATGAACCAAAACGAAAAACGCCCCATGGTGTCGTTTATTGATGCGACAGAACACTTTTCCTCGGCCTGCCGCTTCAACACTCCTGTCGCCTAAATCCACCCCACTTCGGTTAATACTGACCCCGCACATGGGGGAAAACCGACTCGCGGTAAAAGTCCGCCAACCGCTGGTGTAACTGGGCCGACAGCGGTGGCAGTCGGCAAACGGCGGTGTTATCTACCGCCTGCGCCACGGTGCTCGCCCCCGGAATCACCGTGCTGACCGCAGGATGATCCAAGATCCAGCGCAGGGCCTGTGCCGCCATCGCGGGCTCCGGCGGCAGAATCTCCCTCAAGGCAGCGGTTAACTCCAGTCCCTTTTCAAACGGCAACCCGCCAAAAGTCTCCCCCACGTGAAAAGCCCCACCATCCTTGTTATAGTTGCGATGGTCACTCGACCCAAAGGTCGTCGCCCGGGAAAACTTGCCCGTCAGCAATCCACTGGCCAGCGGCACCCGCACGATCAGAGCCACCCCCCTTGCCGCTGCCTCGGCAAAAAACTCATCCCGCGGATGCTGACGGAACAGATTAAAGATCACCTGCAACGCGGCCAAGCCCTCCTGCTGGAGGCAAAAACGCGCCTCTGCGACCGACTCCACGCTGGCCCCAAAGTGGCGCACCTTGCCCTCGGCCTGCAACGCCCGCAAGGTTTCCCAGACGACCGGCTGCTCCAGGTGCTCCGACACCCAACAATGCAGCTGGATCAAGTCCAGGCTCTCCACCTGCAACCGCTGGCACGAGGCCTCGACCCCGGCCCGCAGGTAAGCTTCCGTGGGCTCCTTGCGCCCGATCTTCGTCGCGATAAAAATATCCGGCGTCGGCAACCCGCGCCGAAACGCCCCCAGCAGGCGCTCACTGCGACCCGCACCGTAGCCCGCCGCCGTATCGAAAAAGCGCACCCCGGCATCGTAGGAAGCCTGCAAAATCGACAGTGCCTGCGCGTCACTCACCTCGCCCCAATCGGCACCCAGTTGCCAGCAACCCAAGCCAATTTCCGTGATGGTTTCCTGCCGAAACGGCCGGGTCGGTAACGAAGTCATGGGCGTAGTAGATAATGGGCTCCCCCGCAGAGTCCACCCTTCATTTTCCCCCAAAAAAAACCGGCACCCACCGAAATACGCCGCCCCCGCCTGGCTAATCGCCATCCGGCAGGTCGAGGTGAATCCCTGGAAGTTGCTCCTCGATCTCCGGCACCCGCCGCAGAAACGTTGCCCGCTGCCGGGGCTTCAAATTGCGGCCAATCCGCTGGTAGAGACGCTCCACGAAGCTCACCGGATCCGGGCAAGTCTCATTGGCCAGCCGCTCCATCACCATCAGTGCCCGCATCCGCACTCCCCGATAGGGGTTGAACAAGCTCTCCTCGGCCAATTCCTTAGCGCCGCCATCCTTAAACTGCGCCGCTAAACCAGGCTGCCGCGTCAACTCATGCGGCTTCACTGCGGTCCACTTTTGGAAGTCCTCGTCAAAACGCTCCAAGGCCAGCTTATTCAAGGGATACAGCTTCAAAGGCGACTCCTCATCGTTCAGCACCACCAACAAGCGCCGCAGTAACGCCTGGTATCGCTCCAGCAAGGCCGACTCGGGTAGCTCTGGCAGATCGCGGTAAATCACCGCATCCTCGGCCAGGTGTTTCAGCAACTTCACCATGCCCGGGAACGCTGTCTGCGGAAGACTCCCCTCGGCTGAACGATACGCAGGCCCACCAGAGCGATCCCCAGGCCCAGAGAGTCCCGAGCGGTCTATCCCCTCCGCAGAGCCCGCGACTCCACCCACGTCAGTCAACGCATCCAAAAAACAGTCCAACGCCGCACCGTTTCCGCGAAGAGCCTCGTGCAGCCCCGCCAGGTACGGCTGCCGGGCCGCCTCGAGTCGCAACGCTTCAAACTCGCCCTCCAGACCGTCCGCATCCAGGCCCCCAAATCGCAGATCCCACCGACTGGACACCTCTCCCGTGGCCGCCGGACCGAAAAGGTGCTGAAAAAACTCCATCAGCCAAAGCCGATGGCCGACCGACAGGCCGTCGAGATACTGGCGTAACTCACTCAGAGGGCTAACGAGGACTGGCTCAGCTAAAACAACCATTGAACTCAGTAGAATCCCTGAGACTATGGGCACCGATGACATCGAAAGCAAGCGCGATTGATTCCCAAAAATCAACCAAATTCCGCCCAAAATTAGGGCATCCCCCTTCCGCCGCCCCCGAGTCTGCACAGACTTTCACGCCTTCGCCGCTGGCTCTCCGGGAGTCCCCACGCGGGCCGCTGCGGACCGCCAAGGCCGACCGCATGACTCTTGAAACATCGCATCAACTCTCTAAACGCCACCAGTGCCGGGCATCCTCACCCTCACCCGCCGAATTGATCTTGCCAAAAGTGGTCATCCGTCGATTCACAATGAGCTTAATCCATGTCTGACCATCCCGGATCACTCGCTGCGAAACTTTCTGAATTGAACTATCCCGAAAACCCACCTCAGCCACTCTCAGACCAGCAACAACTGGCCTTTTTCGATTTTAGAAATCTACTGAGCGACGAGGAAAAAGCTGATCATGCCTACAACCAACTACCGGACGCTCAAAATGGATGCCTGATCAGCACCGATATCGCCCGCGAACTAGAACGCACCTATGCTAAGTGGCACAAAGGTGGCCCTCCGCGCGACCTGATGCCGGGCTGGGAGCTAGCCTACCGCTACGCACAACGACGGCTCCACCGTGAAATCGCAGCGCGTGGTAATCGCGACAGGCTACTCCTCGTCGGCGGGGGATGGGCCGCAGGGAAGAGCGTCGCCTTGAATCGCCTACAAAACGGTGAACTGGCCTATGAGGGCACGTTGGGCGACATTGCTTGGGTGGACGCCATCCTTCAGTTTGCCCTGGGCGAGGGCTGGAAGGTCGAGTTCTGGTATATTTACCGAACTCTTGAACTCGCCATCACGGGCGCGATCAAGCGTGCTTGGGAAAAGGGGCGGGCCGTCCCTTTGACCGAACTGACCGCAACGCACGTCAAGGCCCAAGTTGCGGCGTTCGACCTTTATCAGCTTTATCGCGATAATCAGAACATTTCCTTTCACCTCAGACACAACCTGGGAACCGAGCAGTGCCAGATTGCCCCCCGCGTCATTGCAATTTCCGATATTGCACCGGGTGGTGCGTTGCACTATTCTAAGTTTTATGAGTCATATTGTCAAAGAATCAGCGAGCACTTCGATGACCGATACGGATCGACTGCCGCCAGAACTCCGCGACCGTCTCCAGAAGGCTCAAGCGTCGCTGGCAGCTGACCTCGCCCAAGGCGTTACGATGGAGTATGTCCGGGCATGGGCACGGGAGTCGGATCAGCGGATTAACAATAACCTGGCACTGGGCCCAAAGGCCAACCCAGCTCGCAAAGCAACCAAGACAAACCGCAGCCGAAGGGCTCCCATTAACCGAGAATCGGATCACATCGCTCCTCTGGCAAAAATGCAAAATGCCCATCCACCTTATCAAAAAGCGCGGGCGGCATCCCGCTCGGCGAGTGGCGCACGAACCAAAGCTGAGTCCTTCACCAACGTTGCTGTCGGCAACTAACACGACCCAACGGCACACACTGACCACCCCGTCGACTTCCGCGCACTTGGCACGTGACAACCACGGGACTGAACTTCCTCCACGACGGTTCAGGTGGCCGCAATGGAGCACGCACTGCACTCCCGCAGCCCCCGCCTAGGTGCCTCGGTGGCCGAAAATCGCCGAGCCGACGCGGATCAGCGTGCTGCCTTCGGCAATCGCCACCTCGAGGTCACCGGACATCCCCATTGAGAGTTCTGCCAGCGGCAGGCCGCTGCGGATCGCCAAGTCGTCGCGGAGTTCGCGAAGCCGGGTAAAACAGCGCCGGGCGGAGTCGGTCGTCTGCTCCAGCGGGGCGATCGCCATCAGCCCCTCGACCCGCAGGTGCGGGCAGGCCAGGAGCGCATTGAGCAACTCTGGCGCAGCCTCGACCGAGCACCCTTCTTTGCCAGGGTCATCACCGCTGTTGACCTGTAGGAGCACCGCCAGCCCCTCCGGGCGATAAAGGGCCGCCTCGCGATCCAGTCGTTGGGCCAACTTCGCCGAATCGACGGTCTGAACCCGCTGAAAAGTCTGCACCGCCAGTCGGGCCTTGTTGGACTGCAGGTGCCCGATCAACTCCCAGCGCAGCCCGCCCCCGGACCCCGCACCGGTGGCCAGACCGCCCGCCCCGGCGGCGTTCAACAGCTCCCGTTGCTTCGCGGCGGCCTCCTGCACCCGATTTTCCCCGACCGCCCCGAGACCCGCCTGCACAACAAAGTCCACCGCCGCTGCCGGGTGTGTTTTCGTCACTGGCAACAGCCGCACCGACCCCGGAACCCGCCCCGACGACCGGCAAGCCTCAGCCACCCGCGCCTGAACCTGCGCCAAGCCCGCCGCCCAACCATTGACAGGCCGAGACCCCCGATCGCTCAGCATCGCAGAAACACCGCCCTCAGAAAAATCACTCATACCAGCTTCACCGTGGATAAGATTTTTAGAAAATAGCGTTGCTAAATGATAAGCAATGGTTATCATTTACCTATGCACGTTGAGAACTTCAAAATTTTCTCCGACCTCGTCGAAAGCCAGAGTTTTTCCAAAGCGGCCAAGCTTAACGGCATTACACAATCCGCCGTCAGTCAACAGCTACGCTCGATGGAGAAGCATTTCAACGTGCTGATCGTCGATCGCAGCCAGAAACAATTTCGCCTGACGCGGGAGGGTCAGAAGCTCTACGACTCGGCCCGCGAGCTACTGTGCCTTTACGATAAGCTGGTCAGCGAGCTGCTGGAAATGCGCAAAGTGATCAGCGGGACGATCCACATTGCCACGGTTTACTCCATCGGGCTCCACGAGTTACCGCCCTACATCAAAACCTTCCTGCAAGCCTACCCCGCCGTCAACGTCCGGGTCGAGTATCGACGTTCGAACCTGGTTTACGAAGATGTGGTGCACAACGCCGTCGATCTCGGCCTGGTGGCCTACCCGGTGCGGATGCGACAGTTGGAGGTCTTGCCCTTCCACGAAGACCGCCTGGTGGTGATCTGCAGCCCCAACAACCCCCTGGCCAGCCGCGCCTCCCTCCGGGTCGAAGAGCTGGCCCAGCACCGCTTTGTGGGCTTCGACCAGGACATCCCGACCCGCAAGGCCACCGACCTCTTCTTCCGCGAACAACGCCTCGAAATTGAGCCGGTGATGGAGTTCGACAACATCGAAACCGTCAAGCGAGCCGTCGAAATCGACGCCGGCATCGCCATCGTGCCCTCAGCCACCATCGCCAACGAAATCGAGCAAGGCCTCCTGCATTCCCTGACCATCGAGGGCCACCAGCTCGCGCGACCGCTGGCCTTGATTCACCGGAAGGGGCGCGTGTTGACCCCCGCGATGAAGAAACTCATCCACCTGCTTACCTTCAAGGAACTAGCCCCAGACACCCCCGTCGAGGACGAAACCGCCGCCCTCGTTGGCACCGAGATCCCGATCGAACCGGACACCGAGGCCTGCGTCGCCTGAAGTCGCGCTCTCAGCGGGTTAATCCAGGCCGTCCCAATCGATGAATCGAGCGTGGTGTCAATTGTAATCTTCATGCTTAAAATACGGATTAACGATTACTTCTGAATGATTACCCGGAAGCCGCCATACATCATCCGGCGCGGATCGAAGGCCAGTTTGACCTCGGGGTTAGTCGCCGGGCAAATTTCCTTCATGCGGGGATCGGCGAAGACTTTGGCGTTCACCGCATCCCGATGTTCGCGGGATTCATAGACGATGCAGGAGAAAATTAAGGTCTCGCCAGCGCGGGCCCCAAAAATCTCCACCGCGCCCCGGCTATCCGACCCCTGGGCAGCCAGGTCGTCACCGAAAGCTTCAATATATTCTAGGGCTCCGTGTTCCCTCCAGATGTCGGCACAGACTTTGGCTAATTTTTCGTATTCAGCCAGCTTGTCCGGGACGATGGGGATGATAAATCCGTCGATATAGTTTTTCATGGCTTGGTTCCTTTCTGATGTCTGGTGTGTGTTGAGGTTGGTGGATTAAGGCTACTTCGATCAGCTTTTCCTGCAAGAAACGCGGGACACGGCCGGGGCCGCTTAGCGGGGGCAAGTCGCAGAAGGCCGGTCGCAGAAAAAACCGGCTTGATCGAAGTCGCCATAAACTGGGTTGAATTATTTCATCGAGTGCAGGCCGATGGTGTTACCCTCGGTGTCGCCCACGATGGCGATGTATCCATGCTCACCGATGGCCATTTTTTCCTTGTAAATTGCCCCGCCATTGGCCTTGGCGCGAGCAGCTTCGACGGCGCAGTCCTCGCAGGCAAAATAGATCAGCGTGCCACCGCCACCGGGTCGGCAGCCCTCCATCTTGCAGAGGGTTCCGGAGCAACCCGGCGCGGTCTGATCCATCGCTCCCGGAAACATCCACATCTCCAGATTGCCGTCCTCACTACCTGGCGAGGGCAGTGGCTCTAGCTGAACCTTCAAGGTGGCTTCGTAAAATGCTTTGGCTCGAGGCATGTCTTCGACATAGATCTCAAACCAGACGACGGAATTGTGTGTTGTCGTGCTCATACTTGTTTTTTTGGGTGTTGTCTTGCAGTTTTCGTAGGGTTTATCCGGGGGATAAAGTGATTCCATACTCGGCAGTTCCCGGTATGGAATGGATCATCTGCTCAGCCGCTTTTATCCGCGGAATGCTGATTCGAGAGCTTGAATGTCGATTTTTTTCATCGCCATCATCGACTTTAGCACCCGATCCGCGGCAGATCGGTCGGATGAACCAAGAAGTCTTGGCAAGGCCTCCGGGACGATCTGCCAAGACATGCCAAATCGGTCTTTTAGCCAGGCACAGTGTCCTTCCCGACCTCCATCCGTGGTTAGTGCCTCCCAAAGGCGATCGGTTTCGTCTTGATCCACGGTTGATATTGAAATCGAGCAGGCCTCACTGAACTGATATTGAGGCCCTCCGTTCAACGCCTGAAACGGTATCCCGTCCAACGTGAAGGTGATGAGCATCGGAGAAGAGCTGGTAATTTTCGAGTTTGGAATAAGTGATGTATAGAACTCTGCTGCCTCGGCAGCTTCACCGTTAAACCACAGGCATATCGCTGTTTTCGTTATCATGGGGTTGCTTCGATTACTGAGGTCGATGGTTGGTCTAGGTTTGGTATTTTCCACTCTGGGAAAAGGGATGCGACATAGGATCGGGCATGGCGCAGACTCTTGATGATGATTCCCTGGTCCTCCTGCGTCTTGGCCACCAGCATGGAGCCCTGCCAGAGGCTGTTGAGGAACCACGCCACCTCCTCCGGATCGAAGGGCACGGGTGGGCGGTGCCGCTCCCGAGCTTTGCTGAGCAGGGTGGCAACATGGCCCGTCCAGACGTTCAATTCTGCCGCGCAACTTTTTCGGATTTCCGGGTGCGTCGCGGCCATCTCCTGGGCCATCATGCCGATGGCACAGACGCAAGGCTCCCCCGCGCGGGAAGCAAAACCCTCCATAATGTCCAGCATCGTGTATAGCTGCTGCAGCGGATCACCATCGAGATCGGCCCAAGCCTTGGCATAAAGCCGCGTGCCCATCGCACTCCACCACGCAATGACCGCCAGTCCAAGCTCCTCCTTACTCGCAAAGTAGTGAAAAAAGCTGCCCTTGGTCACGCCTGCCTCCGCGCAGATGGCCTCGACCCGCGTCGCGGTAAAGCCGTGCCGCAAGACCAACCGCACCGCCGCTTGCACCAAGCGCTCACGCGTGGGTGGGACTTCACGGATCACGGTGGACATACCAACCGGTTGGTATTTCAGGCCTCCTCCGTCAAGAGCCATTTTTTGGGAAAAATCGTCGGACTTCCCTCGATACCTCTGCATCGTTTGAGTTTCCGCGAAAATCCTCAGGGTCGCCCGTTGTCCTTTTTCGGCTCAAGGTTATACCGCACATTGAGGTGCTGAGTTTTGACCTACCAGATTCCGAGAAGCATGGAGTGAAGGCGGCGGCGTGCTGCCAACTGTCTCCTGGCTGGCTGGCCCGCTCTCTGAGTCGTTTTCGAGACTCGCTGTGCCGTGTCCTGCTCGGCGGAGCCCTGCTCTGGTCGGCTGCGGGTGGCTACTTCACGGCCCACGCCGATGAGGTTCATTTTCCGAACGGGGACCGGCTCAGCGGAGTTTTCCTGGAGGTGCGCGACGGTAGCGTCCGCTTTACCCATCCGATTCTGGGGGAACTGTTGCTGCCGGGTGAGGGCTTAGTGGTGTTGGGAACCAGCGGCGAGCTGCTTTTCGGGGCCACGGCCCCCACAAAATCCGCCCAAGCCGCCCAAGCCGCCGCCGATTCCCCGGCGGACGCCGCCGACCCTGCCGCCGCTCCTCAAGCCGACGGCGGGATCTCGGCCGGGGCTGCGGCTGCTGGCACCAGCCCCCGTGATGGCGTGGTGGCACCGCTACCCGGAGAATGGCAGGAGCCGCCGAGCCGCCAGCGCGTGCCCTTTGACCTCTGGGCTTGGTGGCTAGAGAATCGCCCGGAACGCGGCGGACTCGGCGGGTTCCTGCCCGAGCCCTGGAAGGGCCGAATCACCCTGGGGCTGAACTTCCGGAGGGCCACCACCGAATCGGAGGAGTTTCGCGTGCGGGTGCGGGCTGAACGCCGCTACGAGCGCCTCAACACCAGCTACGAGGCCTTTTATGAGTTCGGCGAGAGCTTCGACCCTCGCAACAACAGCACCTCCACCTTCCGCGATCAATACGGCGGCATCACCGACTTCCGCTACGACCTCAGCCCCCGCATTTTCGCCCGCGTCAATCAGAACTATATCCACAACGAAGTTCGCAATATCGACCACGATTGGGTGCAAAATTACGGCCTGGGCTGGCGCATTCTGGATAGCGCTCGATTCAAATTGAACCTCATCCCGGCGGCAATTATCCAATATCGAGACTTTCCGGGGAGCGATGTGAGCTGGGCCCGCCTCCCAAGCATCGGCAATGAATTCACCTATATCTTCAACCGCTCACTTCGCTTTGAGCAAAAGGCCACTCTCGGCATCGACCCCAGCGACGGTGACAATCGAAAGTATAATCTGCACTTTTCCAGCATCCTTTCCGTCAGCGAGTGGGTGGAGCTGATTGCTGCCTATGATCGAGAATATGACACCTTCGTGCTGACCAACACCTCTCGCGATGAGGAACGGATCCGCCTCAGCCTCGCCATCCCTCCTACCGCGAAGCTCTCCGCCGGCCACGACAAGGTCATCATGAAACGGGCCTTTGCCGGCCTTCTCCCGGAAAGCATCATCCATCGCCCCAAAAGCGGTATGCGCGTCCCCGTCCATTTCTGGATGCGGAAAGAGATGAAATCCACCGTCCGCGAAGTCCTTTCCCCCTCAAAGCTCAAGGCGCAGGGAATTTTCAACCACCGCCGCGTCGGCCAGCTCATGAAATACGAAACCGAAGAAGGCCCCGGC
>DAIQNO010000034.1:0-8526 GCA_036788355.1 Opitutales bacterium
GCTCTCTGGCCGCACACCCTCTCTCAGGAGGCGATCCAAGATTATGGTTTGGTTATCCATGATGGCAAAACCCATCGGGCTGATTGTGAGGGGTTCACCCGCTCGGGAGTTGATGGACTTCAGTGTAAGTTGTGCACCTCGGTCAATAAGAAACAGGGCGGCTTCAGTTCGACGAAATTCTATCGCTAAGTAGAGCGGCGGAAAAGTGGACTCGTTTCGATGATTGATGTCGATGGCATCCGGAAAAGCGGCTAATAATTCGGTCATGGCCGCGATATCGCCATCGCGGGCTGCTTTGGAAAACAGGTCTTGAGGTTGGTCCCCGAGGGAAACGGGTGCCGGGTTTCCCAAAAGGGTCGCATTAACAACCAATGAAGCTAAGAATGCTGCGAAATAGGGCCTGTATCTCATAATAATAAGAGTCAATTTTTCCGAACTTTGAGATGTCATTGACGAAGTTTTATTTTGATCGCTAATCGGGCTTGGTCACTCTCCAATCAGCTTGCGCACGATGCGCTCACTGATTTCAAACCCAGCCTTTTGAAGGGCCATTTTACCCGCAAAGTGCTCCGCGACATCAAGGCCGATGGCGTTTTCCCGATCAGCCCAAATCAATTTACCAGAAGCCAATTCCCGCATCTCGATTTCGACCCTCGCCCGGCAAGAGTGCAGGCCAACATATCGCCCTGCGAACTCACTAAAGGCTTCACCAGTGATCGCGACAGCCACCCGCGAGTCTCCGGCGTCGTAAACCTCAAAACCGAGATCTCTGAGGAGCTTCACAATCTCGGTTTGGGCTGCAGGGTCGGGAATCGCTCTGCCGATATGCACTTCGGGTATGGAGACGGAAACACTAGGTAGCTCTTTTCCATGCAAAAGCGGTCGCAATTTTGCCACCAAGTCGGGCAGATTGGGCTCGGGTGCGAGAAGTTCTCCGCTTTTGGTTTGCACGATTTCGGCGACTGTTATTCCTAGCTCATCAACTAGCGCCTCCAGGTCGCTCGGATCCTTGGTAGAAACTTTAGCAGCGAGCACGCGGCTGGTCTCGGTTCCGATTAGCTTCGCGACCAGAATCGTGTTCTGGCCGACCTGAATTACCCGCCCGGAGACCAGAATCTTGGCACCTGTTAGGGCACCGACTCGCGCGGCCGTCGCCGCGTTAATAGCACCACTGAGGCCGAGTTGCTGTTCACTTAGCACCTTCTCCAGGGCTTCACGTTCCACGAGGAAGAATCCATCGGATAGGCTAAGGCTAACCGCTAGCAGTTGGGCTATCTCCTTGCCAAGCATTTCGTTTTGGTCTTTAGCCACACTAAAGTCGAGCACCGCGACGCTCACTGGTCGAGATAGGTCATTTTCGGTGGCAAGAGCCGTTGCGCCATGCTCAATTAAAATGAAGAGTAACAATAGGTATTGGAAAGCTTTTTTCATGGTTGTTGGGACAGGTCGTTAAGGGTGTCTAAAACCGTTTCGAAGCGAACGGTGTTTCTGGGATCTTTGGCATCGAGTCGGTTGAAATTGGTTTTCCAGATAAATCGGTTCCGGGTGATGCGAACCAGGAGATCATCTTCACTGGAAACGATCTCTAATTCGGGACGCCGGTCTTCGTCGGGTATCTTCGATTGGAATAGAGCTATGAAATCCGTGGCTTGGGAGGTCGGATTTTGGAGGCGTATTGAGAACAACGCCGCTTTAGCTGCCACCTGCTGGCGAAGCCATTGGGGATACACCTCGAAGTTCAAGCCTAGGTCAGCCTCGGGGTAGCGTAGGGTATAACGCTGCGGGAGACGTGTTTCGGGTGCGGTAATTGAAAATGCGTGCAAAAAGAGGCCGGACGGCGTCTGGAGAGAATGATCCGCAACGAACTTAATCTCCACGGGGGCGGCGAGAAGATCGCTTAAGACATAGATCTTGGGGTTGGACAATAGGCGATGAGAATAGACATTCAGCGAGGCAGGTTCACCTGCCCAAAACCTCGGTGGTTCGGGCGGTAAAGTTAGCTCACTGCTTAAAAAGACGTCGGCGGCAGTGGCGTCTGTTAGGAGGCACCATAGCAATAGCGGCAGAGGTATACCACAACGGCGCCGGTGGCGGGCAGAGGCGCCTCCCGGGCGATGATCGGGAGTGTTGAGCCCCCGAGTCGGTGAAATCTTCATAGCATCACCTCCAGCTTTTGAGCTGCTACAATTCGCACACCATGCGGTAGATAGGATTCACTGCGGGACCAGTAAAAATCCTGGCCGGAAACCGTGGTATGGCCGGTGGCGTCTGGCAACAGGTCGATCAAGAACACCCCACCATTTAGTTCGAGCGGAATCGTGGAACCCGCTGCTGCAACGGCCTTAATGCTTCGATCGCCGATCATTATTTCCAGGTAGCTTGGGTGGATTCCTGGTGCGGCAAAACACCCTGGGAAGATCTGCAGTTCACCATCAATAAAAACGATAGCGGTCAACCCGTCAGGAAATGCACCGACAAAATCGGCGTAGGCCTGAATCACCATTTCGCGGCTTAAAATGGGTGCGCTTTCCAGGGGTTCCGGTGCCTTTCTGACAGCCCAAAATAGACCAGCCATCACCATCAACGACGCGGCAGTCGCGATCATCATCGGGAGGGCCCATTTCTTGACAGACGTGGACTGATGTCGATCACGATAGGCTGAAACGGCCAGTCTAAAGGTAGCCTGGAGCTTCTCCTGATCCGGTTCCAAGGAGGGTGCATGGCGAAGGGTATTTTCTAGGTAATCGTTCATCGGCAGACCTCCATTCTGGCTCTCAGTTGCTTCTTTGCCTGGTGGATACGCCAGGAGACAGTTGACTCGGCACAATGTAAAATGGCAGCGGCTTCGGCGTGACTAAGGCCCTCCCAATAGACCAAGATGAGGGCTTCCTTGAGCTTAGGCGGTAGCTCAGCGACCAGATGCCACAGCGTGGGATCGGTCGGCACCTCCGGATGGCCCATCGCTTGAGCTTGGTGGTAGATTTGCTCGCGATCAAGCTGACGACGGCGTCGTCGAAAGAGATCGTTACACGACGAGTGGGCAATGGCGTAGAGCCACCCCTTAAAGGCGGCGTGCCGGCTGAGTTCCTGCAATTTACGGGCCGCTTTGACAAAAACATCCTGAGTGACATCTTCCGCATCGAAACGGCTACCCAGCGACCGGTAGCAGTAGTTCAGGATTGATGGGTAATAGGCTTTCACGAGGGTTTCAAAAGCGTTGGCATCTCCATATTGTGCGCGTCGGATCAATGTTTCTTGGTCAGGCACGGTCATTCAGTATGGTTGAGACGCCACCGGTCAGGATTTCCTTGGTTTTTTTCTCTCATGGGCAGAAAAATGCCGCCCTTGGGCTTCCGAAGAAGGCCGCGGCACGTTCAGTGGTTAAGTCCCCAGGATGGTGCGCGGGGGTTCGCGGACCCCGCAAAAGCGGTTTTCACGGGATGGCTTTTCCGTCGGGTCAATGACGTCGGCGGGCCTTCTGGACTGACGCGGGGTGAAACAGTGGCTGCTGATGCTTCCATCCCGTCCACGAAGTCACCGCCGCGCCCTCCTGCCCCACCTCCGGCCCAGCCTGGAGCGCCTGAGCGGTGCTTCTTTTTGATTTCGCCCTCGCAGATCTAGGTGCCTAGGAACGCGGTGAGGGGGCTGGTGGGCTGAGCGCGCTGTTGCGTCGGGGCGATCCCCTCCTCGTAGGCCGCCCTTCCCGCTTCCACGGCGGCGGCGAAGGCGCGGGCCATCCGGGATGGGTCGCGAGCCACCGCGATGGCCGTATTGATGAGCACCGCATCGGCCCCCAATTCCAGGGCTTCGGCGGCGTGCGACGGGCGGCCCAAACCGGCGTCGATAATGACCGGCACCCGCGCCTGAGCGATGATGATTTCGAGCTGGCCGCGGGTCTCCAGGCCGCGATTGGTGCCAATCGGTGAACCCAGGGGCATCACTGTCGCACAGCCGACATCTTGCAGGCGCAGTGCCAGCACGGGGTCTGCGTTGATGTAGGGGAGCACGGTAAAGCCCTCGGCCACGAGGATTTTGGCGGCGGCGAGGGTCTCGATCGGGTCTGGGAGCAGGTAGTTGGGGTCGGGGTGGATCTCCAGCTTCACCCAGGCGGGCAAGCCGGCTGCCACCGCTAAACGGGCCAAGCGCACGGCCTCATCGGCATTCATGGCGCCTGCCGTGTTGGGGAGAATCAGGTAACGATCCGGCTCCAGATACTCCAGAATGTTGGCAAAGGGGTCGCTTCGTCCGCTCAAATCCGCACGTTTGAGGGCCACCGTGACGAGAGCCGGTTCGCAGGCCCGCAGGGCGTCGCGCATCGCCTCGTTGGAGGAAAACTTCCCAGTCCCCACCAACAGCCGCGAGGAGAAGGAACGACCCGCAATGACCAGCGGGGAGGTGCTCAATTCAGGAACCATGATTGATAAGATGGAGTCCCTGCCCCTGGGACTTCAAGAACCGCTTAGCAAGTTGTCGGCTGCTGAACACCCTCATCGCCAGAATGTCGTCGCGGATCGGCCCGATAACCCCCTTACCTGCTTCCGAGATGTTGAAAAGCCTGTTGCTGAACCTTTTGATGTTGGTGTCGCCAGACCCCGAGGCGTTGCCGGAGCGGTATGGGCGCATCGAAGACCCAAAAGTGGAGGAGTCGTCGGGCCTGGCGCGGTCTCGGACGCAACCGGGGATCTGGTGGACGCACAACGATAGCGGTGCCAGCAACCACCTTTACCCGATGTCGCCTAGCGGGGCCATCCTTGGGCACCCGGTGCGGATTGACGGCGCGGTCAACGTGGATTGGGAGGACATTGCGGCCGATGAATCGGGGCAACTGTGGATCGCCGACCTGGGCAACAATGCCAACCGCCGCCGCGATCTGACGGTTTACGTGATCGACGAGCCACAGTTCTCACACCGTGACCAAGAACCGCACCTAGAGGGCTTTCCTGAGGCCATTACGGTTAAGCGCACCCTGCGCCTCCGCTACCCGGATCAGGAGGCCTTTCCGCCGACGCGGCTCAACTTTGACTGCGAGGCGATCTTCGCCCGAAACGGGGTTCTCTACGTGCTGACCAAGCATCGCTCAGATCGTCACACGAAGCTTTACCGGTTGGTGGATGATGGCCGGGAGGATGAGCAGACCCTGGAATACCGTCAGACGATCAGGAACGTCGGGATGGTCACGGCGGCGGCTCTCCACCCGGACGGCACCCGCCTCGCGATTCTGACCTACACTGGCGTCTGGCTGGCAGACTTCGATGCTGATGACGGGGCGATTTGCGTTGAAACGAGGCGATTTTTCCCGGCTCCGTTGGGCGCTTGGCGGCAAGTCGAGGCCATTGACTGGATGGAAGATGACGCGCTGTTGATCTCCAATGAGCAACGCGACCTTTTTCGCGTAACCCTCGACCAATTTTCACCCGGACCGTGATCGGGCCAGTAGCCGGTCATTTACAACATGGTAAAAGGCAGTTATATCGGGCAACCCTCGTCGAAGGGTCGCGGCAAGAACCGGCGGACTCAGAATGCACCGCGAACGGAACCGTAATTCGCCGCAAGAAGCCCTACGATCTGATACAACTCGCCCTCTTCTCTGCGCTCTTGGCGGTCTCCTGGTCAACATCCGCATTTCCCAAAGTTTCTAGGAAAATCGTGGGGCCACTCGGGCCAGGGCTGTCCACGTTTTTGGGTCAATCGAGGCGTTGACATCCCTGGTGGGAGGATGCCATCTTTCTTGTTTAGCTTCTTCTCCGCGTGATGGCGGCTTTTCCATGGGTAAAAATCTCTTTCAAAAGGTCTGGGCGGCCCACGCGGTGCGGCAGTTGCCCAACGGACGCACGCAGTTGTTGATTGGCACGCACCTGATTCACGAAGTCACCTCGCCGCAAGCTTTCGGGATGATGCGGGACCTCGGGCTGAAGGTGCGGTTCCCGGAGCGGACTTTTGCGACGGTGGATCACATTGTGCCCACCAACGAGTCGGCGGAGCCCTACCGCGATCGCATGGCCCAGGAGATGATCGAGTCTCTGCGTGCGAGTTGCGCGGAGTTTGGGATCACCTTCTTTGATACGCACACCGGGCGTCAGGGGATCGTCCACGTAGTCGGCCCGGAGCAGGGAATCACCCAACCAGGCACCACGATTGCCTGTGGCGACAGCCACACCGCGACCCACGGGGCCTTTGGGGCCATCGCCTTCGGCATCGGCACCAGCCAGGTGCGCGACGTGCTGGCGACCCAGACGATGGCCTTGGACAGCCTGAAAGTGCGCCGCATCAACGTCGATGGCCACCTTCAGCCTGGGGTTTACGCCAAGGACGTCATCTTGCACATCATCCGGGTGCTCGGGGTGAAGGGAGGGCTAGGTTACGCCTACGAGTATGGTGGGACGGTTTTCGACCGCTTCAGCATGGAAGAGCGGATGACCGTCTGCAACATGTCGATCGAGGGCGGAGCCCGCTGCGGCTATGTCAATCCGGACGAGACCACCTTTGCCTACCTGAAAGGGCGCCCGTATTGCCCTCAAGGGGCTGCTTGGGATGTGGCGGTGGCCAAGTGGCGCACCTTCGCCTCCGACGCCGACGCGCACTATGACGACGTTGTAAACCTGCGGGCCGAGGACATCCGCCCGACGGTGACCTGGGGCATCACGCCTGGGCAGGCCATTTTTATCGACGAGTCGATGCCCGTGGTTGCCGATCTCCCGGAAAACCAGCGTGGCACCGCCCGTGAAGCCTACGAGTATATGAAGCTGCCCGAGGGGGCTCCGATCCGTGGCACCAAGATCGACGTCGCTTTTTTTGGTTCCTGCACCAATGGCCGCTTGAGCGACTTCGAGGAAGGGGCGAAATACCTGAAAGGGCGCAAAGTGGCCGCTGGAGTGCAGGCCATCGCGGTGCCGGGTTCCCAGATCGTGGCACAACTCGCGGAGGCTAAAGGGATTGCCCAGATTTTCCGCGAAGCGGGTTTTGAGTGGCGCGGAGCGGGCTGCTCGATGTGCCTGGCGATGAATCCGGATAAGTTGATTGGCGACCAGCTTTGCGCTTCGACCTCCAACCGAAACTTCAAGGGACGCCAAGGCTCCCCCACCGGGCGCACGGTCTTGATGAGCCCCGTGATGGTCGCTGCGGCGGCGATCACCGGGGAAATCTGCGATGCCCGCGAGGTTTTTAGTTTCCCCGAAGCCATCGCCGTTTAGAGGAAGCTGCCGACATTTTTCAGGGAAGGTTGGCCATCGAAACCCGACCCAGCTATTCCTCACGGAAAACAGACTGCGGTGGCGCCCATCTAGCACGGTTTCTGCTGATCCGGCCTCCAATGGGAGACAGGGAAGAAACTTCCGTGGCGAGGCGGAAAGCTCTTTACCGCGCCTCGGGGCTGGGTTCTAACAACGGTGCTAGGTCTGTTGAGGTGATGCCAGCCTAACGTGGTTAACCGGGAGCTTGAGGGAGTGATGAGCAACAACGCGAGTGAACAATGGGGAACACGCTGGGGCGCCATTCTCGCGGTGGCGGGCAGTGCGGTGGGCCTGGGAAACTTTCTCCGGTTTCCGGGGCTGGTGGCGGAATATGGCGGCGGGGCCTTCATGATTGCCTACGCGGTGGCGTTTTTGGTGATCGGTCTGCCGATCTGCTGGGCGGAATGGACGCTGGGGCGGATGGGCGGGCTGCAGGGTGCCCATGCGGCACCGGCCATCCTGGGAGTCGTGACCGGACGCCCTGGGTTTCGCTATTTCGGCGTGATTGGGGTGATTATCCCGGTGGCCATTTTCATGTTCTACGTCATCATCGAAGCGTGGTGCTTGGCTTATGCCGTGAACTACCTGCGCGGAGCGCTGGATTTTCGAGATGCCTCGGGTGCGATTGACCGCGATGCGGCGCAGTCCTTTTTCGTGAACTTGACTGGCGTTTCGGCGGATGGGTCGGCTTTCCGTTTTGATTGGGAACACATCGGCGGTTATGCGATGGCCGCTTTCATTCTCAACTTTGTCCTGATTTACCGCGGTGTCTCGAAGGGGATCGAGTGGTTTTGCCGCTGGGCGATGCCGCTGTTGATCGTGGTTGCGCTGATCGTGCTGGTGCGGGTTTTGACCCTGGGAACGCCCGATGCCGACCACCCGGAGCGTAGCATCGGCAATGGGCTGGGCTTTCTTTGGAATCCGGAGAAGGTGATGTTGCAGTCTCAGGAGCCAGAAACCGGTGTCTGGCAGACGACCGACCAGCTTTTCAGCTCGGAGGCGATTCGGGCGGCAGAAGAAGGAGCCGCTACAGCAGCGGAAGCGGGGCGGCCGACCGCGACTCGGGTGGAGGTTATCGGGCTGTGGGCTCAGTTAGCCAATCCGAGCCTCTGGAATGCGGCGGCGGGCCAGATCTTTTTTTCCCTGTCGGTCGGTTTCGGGGTGATTATCACCTATGCCAGCTACCTGCGACGACGCGACGACGTGGTTCTCTCGGCCATGACCGCCAGCAGTGCCAACCAATTTTGCGAAGTGGCGATCGGCGGGCTTTTAAGCATCCCGGCGGGGGTGGCGTTTT
>DAIQNO010000034.1:8542-13411 GCA_036788355.1 Opitutales bacterium
CACCGGCCATGCTGGAGAGAACGGGGACGTTTTCGGTCGGTTTCAACGTGCTGCCCTTGGTTTTCTCCAGCATGGCCGGTGGGGGCTTTTTCGGGTTTCTGTTCTTTGCACTGCTCTTTCTTGCGGCGGTCACCAGCTCTATTTCGATGCTCCAGCCAGGTATCGCTTTTCTGGAGGAGTCGCTGGGCATCACACGGCAGCAATCAGTAGCGATCCTGGGTCTGATTACGGCAATGGGGGCGGGCTTTGTGTTGTATTTTAGTGGCGATCTGAAGTCGCTGGATACCATTGATTACTGGGTCAGCAACTTGCTGATGGTCTCCCTCGGCGCCCTGCAGATTATCATCTTTTCGTGGGTGGTGGGGGTGGATCGTAGCCTGGAGGCGGCGCACGTAGGTGCCAGTGTCCGCATTCCGGGTTTTTATCGCTGGGTGATGAAGTGGGTCAGCCCGGCCTTTTTGGTGGTGATTTTCGCGGCTTGGCTGGCCAAGGACGTGCTGGGCCTACCCTATCGCGATGGGGAAGCCCAGGTGTCGGGTTACACTCGCGACCTTTTCGTCGAGCCCAACGTCGTGGCGTGGATGAGCGTGGCCCTGGTCATGCTGCTGGGGGTCTTCATCACCCTCCTCGTCCCCCGCCAACCCAAGGCCGTTGACCGCATCGAGGAGGGCTAAACGACACTCCTGCGATGGCACCGAGGCGGGTGGCGTCGCGACCAGCCCGCTGCGAAGTCTGTCCACTGACGAGTTCTTCAGCGCTAGCTTTCACGGGATAGAAGTTGTGCGAGGGGCAAACTGGTCGAGAAAATCCTGAGCTGCCAGGTGGGGGTGCTGCGACGGAATGGGCAGGCGGCGGCGGACGAAGTCCCGCGCCAGGGCCGTTGCTTGGTGGCCATCGCCGAGCCTCAGGGCTGCTTCGATGGCGACAAGGTAGCTTTCTGCCAGGTAGCGGGCCGGTTGAGCTTGGGCGTCCACGGTGGGGCCCAGGGCCATCCGCAGGGCAGCCTCGGGCAGGTCGGCATCCAGGAGCAGTCTCGCCAAAATGTAAGGCGCAACTGCCGAAACCCGCTCCGTGCTGCCTCGGGAAGACGCGGCGCCTTCAACCGCGTAGGCGGCGTCCCAGGCGTCGCTGCGAATCGGCAGGCGATAAGCCGCCAGCACCTCCAGGTCACGCAAGTCGGCGGCTAAGCCCTCAGCACGCCCATCGGGAACGACGGACGGGAGTGATTGGACGCGGAGATCCCCCTCCATAGCATCGCTCAGGGTGGGTTCTGGGAGCGGTACCCTCTCCCCCAGGGCACGGCGGAGCCTCCGCGCGGCCCCCAGCGCGAGGTAAGGGTCACCATGCTCAAGATTCAGGGTGATGACCGGGAGCATTTCCGCAAGGTCGTCGATCGGGGCTAGATCGAGGAACGGCAGTCGATGCCGATAGATGGCGGTGGCGAGGGCCACGGCTCGGGTAAAGTCGCCCGCCGCAACCCGTTCTGAGAGTTCCTGCGACAGAGCACCTGCAGGGAGGTGCAGAGAGGTAATACGCCCTCTCGGCAAGCTGAGGTTGCCTTGATTTCCCTGAAAAGAAAGGTGGGTGGCGTCGAGCCGAAGGGCCTGACCCGACCAAACTTGTCCACCCGCCAGCACCAGTCGATGCGGCCTCGCCGAGAGTCGCTGCGCCAAGCCGACATCGATCGGGATCGCTTCAGCGGGGATTTCAGCAGCGGTCTCCGGTTCTACCCCCGTCGGGCGGATGCTGTCTCCAGCGACTGTCGGGTTGCGAAATGGATTGCGCCAGGTGAGCCGACTGGCGTTGGGCCACAGCGACCCAGCGGAGGCCTCGTCAGGCGGAGCTGCCTGAAGGTGATGGCCGAGGCCGAGGTCGAGGCGAAACCCCTCTGCCGAGGTCGAAACCGGCTCCGCTGCGGCAGCGGAACCAGAATCCCGGTCGCCGAAACCGCGGTGTCGGGGATGCAGAGGGCTCGTCAGGGGCAGCTCAGACCACGCGAGCGACTCACCGCGAAGCACCTGATCGAGGCGGACGGCCAGGGGGTCTGGCGCGGCAGGCTGCGGATCTTCCGAGGCACCGAGCGGCGGAGCGACCCCGGCAGTGGACAGTCCCTCCGCTAAACGCGGGTCGCCTAGCAGCTCCTCCAGAGACCGGCGGGCGGCCTGTTCATCGCCCAGCTGCGCGAAAAGGCGGGCACTTTCCAGGTAGGCCGGGCGCAGCAGATCCGGGAAGGCGCGATACAAGGTATAGACCCGCTGGTAGGCCGCGATGGCACGCTCCGGCTGGCCCAGGGACGTCTCCGCCCGCGCACGAAGCAGCAACGCCCGTGCGCGAAGGTGGCCCCGCACCGTCGGCTGGCCCGCCAGACTATCGAGCCGGTCGATCGCTCCAACCGGGTCTCCGGTGGCCAACCCCAGCTCCGCCTGGAGCAGCGCGGCCTCACCCGCCAGCGGATGCGCGGGCGTGTCTCGAAAAAACCGACGGAGGTGCCGCCGACTGCGCTCCACGTCCCCAACCACTGCCGACGACCAAGCGCTTCCAAAATGGGCCGCCCCGACCGCCGGATCGCGGGGAAAGCGACGTAGCAAAGCCGCGAAGTAGGTTTCGGCGGAGGCGGAGCCCAGGTCGAGCAGGTGAAGCCCGACTACGGCCAGCGCGGGCGCATCCAGGCTCTCCAGCGGAGCCGCCTCAGCGACTTCCAAGACGGTGATCCGCTCCTGCGCCGCCCTCACGGCAGCCGGAGCAAGCCTCGACCCTTGGCCGGTGCTCCCGAGGGGGTCGGCCTGGCCCGACGGCCCCAGCGGAGGGAACTGCGGGGTGGGAAACAGCCGCAGTCGGGACCATCGCGTCCAACTAGACAACTCTCCGCCCTCAGCCGCGTTCTCCGCCAACCGCCGTGCCTCCGCCACCTGCGCGGCCAACCAGTCGGAAAAACGGGCCGCGAAGAATGACTCGACAGTGTCAATTTCGCTCTCCGTCCACGCTGCGGTGCCCGTTGCGGAGCGGTGTAGCCGCTCTAGCCCCTGGAGGAGCTGCCCAACCTCTCCCTGGTGCGGGTTGCCCGCGTAGGCCGAAAGTCCATCAAAATAGCCTGCGGCGGCCCGTGCGGGCTGTCCTAGCTGCTGCCAGGCCCAGGCTCGCCAATAGGTGGCCTCGGCCAGGCGGGCGTAACCTGGAACCGCCGACAATGGTGCGCCTGGAGGCTCTGGGGCCAGCCCGATCGGCCCCATCAGCATCCCCTCGGGCACTTCCGCATCAGTAGCAGGCTGAAAGCCGTCCAGGTAGGCTTGATACAACTCGGCCACCTCCGAAAACGCGCCCTGGCCTCGCAGAACGTCGCCGATCTGGAAAACGGCGTAGGCGTGCAGGGCTCCGGCATCCCGAGAAACCGCCTGCCACTGGGCCACGGCCTCCGCCGGTCGAGAAAGGGCCAGCAGCAGATCGCCGCGGAGAACCTGAGCCGCCGGAAACTGGGCACCCTCCGGGTATTCTCCCAGAAAGCGTTCCACCTCGGTCAGAGCGTCCGCGTAACGCTGAAGCGCGTAAAGCGTCTGAGACACCTGAAAATCCACGGCAGAACGCCAACTCGTCTGGGGTGCCAACTCCTTCTGCAGCGGCAGCAACGCCTGCAGCGCCGCCGGATAGTCCCCCTGGAAAAACAGGACGATCCCCCGCCACAGCCCTGCCAGAACCGCGTCCGGATGCCCAGGATAACGGTCGATAAACGCCGTGAAATCCTCAATCGATAGCGGATAGTCCGTCGCCTGGACTCGGGTCAAGCCGCGCACCAGCAGCCAACGCGGTGCTAGCGGATGCTCCGGATGGCTGACTAAAAGGCGGGAAAGCAGGGCCACCGATGCCTCGTGCGCTCCGCGACCTGCTTCAGCCAGGGCTTGGATGAAACCCGCCGCCGGAAGCTGCGGATCATCGGGGAAATCCCGCTGAAAAGCCTCGGCCACGGCCACCACCTCCCCCCAGGCCGCATCGCCGTCCCCCGCGGTATCGCTCTCAACCGGAAACGGCGCTCCCCTAAAACCAGCCGCCCCCATCGGCCCGGACGAGCCCGCCGGTGACTTCGTCTGAGCCGCCAGATCGTAGGCCGCCAGTAGCCACCGGTAGTGCAGCGCCGCCCGCTGCGGCACTGAAAAGCGGGCTGACGCCAGGGCGTCCGACCAGAGCACCCAGGCCTCCCGCGCTCGCCCCAGGTGCAACAGCGTTTCGCCCCGCCCGACGGTCACGGAGAGCGCCCGAGCACCGCGCTCTGCACCTTCCGCCAGCGACCCGCGCTGATCGGCAGCCGCACGCAACCGAGCCTCCCACCGCCTCAGGTGATCTTCGCTCAACCGCGCCACCAACGTCGGCGAAACCCGCGGTCGATCCCCCGTCTGCCCCGGCGGCGTCGAGCCCCCAAGGGCCCGCCCCAGGTCGCTCAATCGCCGCCCTTCAGCACGCTCCACCGCCGCATCCGGCCAGACCAACTGCCAGGCCAGCCAGGCTGCCTCCGCATTACCTTCCGTCATCCATCGCCCCGCCAACCGCTGCGCCACCGTCCGCATCGCCCCAGGCTCCGGAACCATTTCCGGGGCGCCCAGAAAAAACTCCAGCAAGGCCATCACCGAAGCCCTGGACGCCGTCGCCAAGCCCCAGCTTTCCGCCGCTACCTGAAGCCCCCGCCAGCTAGCCTGAGCCTGCCAAAACGCAGACACCGAGGGGCTCCGCGCCAAAACCATCAACTGCTCAAAACCCTCTTGTTCACGGCCCAGTCGCCGCAAAGCCTCCGCCTGCTGAAAAACGGCAAAGTAAACCTCCGGCCGCCCCGGAAAAGTCTCCAGAAAGCCCTGATAAACCCCCACGGCACCGTCCCAATCG
>DAIQNO010000035.1:0-12093 GCA_036788355.1 Opitutales bacterium
TCAGGCTGCTCCGCAATCCACTCCTCCAACTGGCGCAGCGACCGAGTTCCCGCCGCTTCGCGATCCCCCAGAGACCTTTCTGGCGTCTCCTCTGCCTCCGGAGTCTCCGCTAGAGCGAACTCTCGCGGCGCCGTCTCCGTTTCCGTTTCTGCCGCCGCCGTTTCCGCTTCTGGTTCCGCCGCTTCAGCTTCCGCTTCAGCCACCTCCGCCGACACAACCAGTTCCAGTCGGTAAACCAGCTCCTGGGCCGCCCCGCTTTCGAGCAAGCTTAGGGAATCCGGCGTGCCCTGGTGGACAATCCGCCCCCGGTCGATAAAGATCAGGTGGTCGCACATTTCCCCCAATTCCGAGAGAATGTGCGAGCTGATGAAAAGCGTCTTCCCGTCTTCAGCCAGCACCCGCACCAGCCGCTTAAACTCTAGCCGCGCTTTGGGATCGAGCCCCGCCGCCGGCTCATCCAGAATCAGAATCGCCGGGTCGTGGATCAAGGCCCGACCCAGACAGAGCCGCTGGGCCATCCCCTTCGACAGCTTATTCATCGGACGCTCCGCCAGCACGTCGAGGTCGGTGAAGGCCATCACGTCCGCGATGCGCTGCTGCCGCTCCGCCCCGGCATAGCCGTAGGCCCGCGCAAAAAAATCGAGGTATTCCCAGACGGTCATGTTTGGGTAGGTCCCATAATGGTCTGGCATCCAGCCAATCAGCCGCCGGGCCTGCAGGGGCTGCGAGACCGCATCGTAACCACCGATGGTGATGCTCCCGGCGTCCGGAAGCTCCAGCGTGGCCATCATCCGCATCGTCGTCGTTTTTCCAGCCCCGTTCGCCCCGATAAATCCCACCACCTGCCCGCGACCAAGCGAAAAGGACACGCCCTGCACCGCGCGGACGGAACCAAAGCACCGCTCTAACCCCGCCACCTCCAACAGCGGAGCACCGGTGGATCGGAGACGCTCCACACCTGGCACCGCGTCCGGACGCCGCGGTGGTCCGCCGATGGGAGCCGCGAGGTCCGCAGCATGGCCTGGAGAAATGGGTGGGGCGGAAATCATGGTGGAGCGGCGTTGCAACGATGCAAGTTGGAGAATAATGGGTTCTTGAGGCGAGAAACACTGCCGCTGTCTCTTGGGAGTCAGCGGATTTCTGGGGGGTTGGTGGATGTCGTGCTTCCCGGAAAACTCAGCGAGCCCACGTGGAAGGTCACGGTCTGTTCCCAGCGGATCGCCGACAGCGTCGCCGTGGCGGCCCCAGGAACATCGCCCGCGTAGGCGAAAAACATCCCGCGAGATTGGGCCAACACGTCGAGCCGACCCTTCAAACTCAGCGGAAAAACAGCCGTGGCGGTTTCTTTCCACGCCATGAAAGCCGCCTCGCTGCTCGAAACCAGCCGAGTCGCGACGCCAGGGTCGAGGTTTTCCCCCCGCCACCAGCTACCCTCCAGATCGACAAAAAACGCAGTGTCGAGCCGATGAGGCAGCGAGGAAACGACCTGCGGAGCCTCTCCCGCCCGGTGCGTCCACTCCAGCCGCGCCCGAGTCGGCACCACGCCCTCCAGAGTGTGCAGCCGAAGCGAGCGGCTAGCGAAAAAGCTACCCCCAACTTCGCCCGCCGCAAGCCGCACCGGAGAAGTCGGCTCGTCACTGCTCGGCCACCCGGTATAGCCGCGCCTTCCTTGGTCGCGACCTTCGGGGGCGCGGATCATCAAGGCTAGCGGCTCCGACACCTCAAAGCGGGTCCCCAGCAAAACTCCAGTCCTTGAGACCTGAAACTGCACGAAAGCCGCCTGATTACTGGCTGGCTGATGCAGCCAGAAGACGGCTCGCTGGCCCTCTCCGCCAAAGCCGTCCTGCAGAACAATCATCAGGGCCAACAACAGCGCGAAACCCAGCGAGAGTACCGGAATGGTCAAGAGCACTAGGTGTCGCTGGCCGCGTCGGCCCAAGGCCAGAAGGTTCACGGGACCGACCAGTATCGCGAAAATCACGATCATCGCGGTCAGGAGCGCAGCCGGGATGGCTAGCGGCTCATACCGCGCAAGCCACGGGTGATCGCCAATGTAGGTCAACGGCAGGGCTGCCCACGGGCGCAGCGGACTGAGGTAGGCGTCACTGATACCAGGAATCTCCAGGCCGTTGCGTTCCAGCAGGGCGATCCGCCCAAGCCCCATAGCGTGGGCCGCCCTCGGCAAGGCGCCCACCTCGAGATCGCTTATCCGGACGACCCCGGCGGGCCGAGTTGGCTCGCGGGAGTTCTCCGTCGGCCGAGAGCCAGCTCCCAGCGCGTCCAGCCCCGGTAACCGCAGCGGAACCGCCGGGTCGATCGCCAGGACGAGGTTTCCACCGAGCTGCACCCAGTCGAGGATGGCCTTGCGAGCGTTGACCTCCAGATCGACCCACTCCGCATCGGTCATCCCCAGCATCGCCAGGCCGGTGTAGCCGCGCCAGTCTGTCGGCAGAAAACCTGGCTGAAACCGCACCAGCGTGATCTCCGGGCTCGGGGGCCGCCCAGAAGCGATCCCCCGCGGCACCAGTGACGGCTCATTGACCCGCGCCAGTTCGGCGGAGAAGGCCCAGCCGAGCCCATCATGGTCACCGCTGGCATAATCGTTGACGGCACCCCACGGGCTGATGCCTCGGCCGGCAATAGCGATGTTGTAACCCCCGTTAAAATTAGCTGAGGTCGAATCCAGGTTCAAGCCCATCGGCACCAGGATTGGGAAAGTCCGTTGCTGGCCCGCCGGAACCGCCAGCCGAACCGTTTCCTGGACTCTCAGGTCGGAGAAGCGGGAAACCCCCACTTTGGCTTCCCAGACTCCGCCTTGGGGTGAGCCGTTGCGGATCTCCACCGAGAGCGGCAGGTAGCCAAAGCCCACGACTTGATCGAAATAGCTGACCACTTCGACCTGGATCCCACTTTCTGGCACCGTCTCAATGCCATAGAGCACCGTCCGACCAGACGCGTTGGCGAGGCATCCCGCCAGCAACGGCAGCAACCACCAACGCCGACCGAGCCTTGGCCAACCAGACCTCAGTTCGACCCGGCAAGATGGCCAACCTCCGAACGGGAGGCCACCGGGATTTTGCAGGAGATGGATATTGTGGAACATCGGTAGAGTCGGCAGTAGGGGTCGGGGATTGCGGTGAAAGTGGCGGCAATAGCGTGAAAGGCGGGGTGGCGTAAAAGACTGAGCGAGATGGGGCTCCAGAACAACCAAGGGGACTATCGGGCCGACACCTCCCCTGGGGCCGCTCGGCCATGGGGCAGCACTTCGGCCAAGAGCGATTCCACGACGCTGCGTCCGGTCTGACCTTCCAGCCGGGCGCGGTGGCTCAGCACCACCCGGTGTTGCAGAACCGGCACCGCCACCGCTCGAACATCCTCAAAACCGGCGTGGATACGCCCGTGCAAAAGGGCGCGGGCGCGGGCTCCGGCGGCCAGCGCCAAGGCCGCCCGCGGGCTGGCCCCGAAGCGCAGCCACGGATGGGGCAACCCGGATTGCCCGTGGGTTCCGTCCACCAGGCGGGCAATGTAGTTAATCAGTGCCGGCGCGAGGAATACCCGCCGAGTGAGTTCCTTCAGCTCCACCAGCTCGCCGGGGGTCAGCACCGCCGCAACTGTCGCCGCCTGCCCAATCTGCCGCCCGCTGATGATCCGCTCTAACACCGCCACCGGATTGCGCGTTACCTCTAACTTAAAAAGAAAGCGGTCGAGTTGGGCCTCCGGCAAGGGATAGGTTCCTTCTAACTCGATTGGGTTTTGGGTAGCGATGACGATGAAAGGCTGCGGCAAGGCGTGGCGTTCACCCAAAGTGGTGACGTGGGCTTCCTGCATCGCCTCCAGCATGGCCGACTGCGTCTTCGGCGAGGCTCGATTGACCTCATCCGCCAGCACCAAATTGGCAAAGATCGGGCCTGGCTTGAATACAAAGCGCCGACCCGCGGGAGTTTCCTCCAGAATCGGGTTGCCGGTGATGTCTCCTGGCAGCAGATCAGGCGTGAACTGAATCCGCCCACCCGTCAGGCCCAGTGCCGCAGCCAGCCCCTTGGCCAGCTCCGTCTTACCAAGCCCCGGTAAGCCCTCCAGCAGGAGGTGCCCGCCCGCCAGCACCCCCGTTAGCACCTGCGCGACCAAGGCTTCTTGGCCAAAGAGCACCTGATTCAGGGAATCTTGAACCGCAGCGAGTCTGGAAGCGGCGGTTGCCGCTTCAGCGTCGGTGATCAGATGGGCGTCAGAAGCAGAAGGAGCAACAGCGGTCATGGGCGAAAGGGGTGGCAATCGGGAAACGGGTAAAAAAGAGGAATGCGGGGGAAATAGAGGATTAGGACGGGTATAGACCTTGGGAGGCGGCAGAGTTAACCGCGATGGGCAAGAGATTACCAAAACGCGCCGAAAAAAACCACCCTTCGTATCACTCCAGTGGCTCCAGAGCCAAAATTTTTACAAAGCACTACGCCTCAGTGAGTTAGTGCGTATCAGCCCGAGGGATACTATTTTAGCCCCCGTCCTTCCGGTTTTGGCGGCTGTGGGCAGCCCGTAGATAAAGACCAGCGAGGGCTCTGAAGACCAGCGAGGGCTCAGGGCCTGGCAAGGTTGCCGGAGCTAATCAAGAACCCGCCGGAGGAGTTCTTGCTCCTGTGGCAGGAGCGACTGGCGCCAGACGACGCCGCTGTTGCTGGCCCCTGTCGCCCCAGCGCTACTTTGGTCAAGCTGAAAGGCCGTTGGCGTTCCGGCGTCCGGGTTGTGGGCGGTTACGCCGATGACCTCGGCCAAGGGGCCCAGCACGGCGGGCACGCCAGCGATCTCGGAACCTAGTTCGGCGTTCAGGAGGGGCGGCACGTTCCGGAAGGTCAGCGGGGCGGGCCCACCACCCGGCCCCGGCCCACCAGTGCCCTGCTGACCAGAGCCCTCTCCGCCGGGTTGTGCCTGCCCTCCGCCTAAGCAGGCAGCGGTTGCCGCCAGGCCTCGTTGGAGTTGCTCGCGAAGCTGCTCCAGTTCAGCGGCATCGAGGTCAGGGAGAGTCCCCGGTTGAAGGTTTCGGAGGGCGTCGAGTAGTTCCTGATTCAGCGTCAGGGCTCCTTGCTCGAGATCTCGCAACGCCGCAGCCCATTGCTCCTGGTGCTCAGTTCCAAAGCCGCTGATTGCGGTCGGCTGGCTGCTGCCTTCCAGGGCGAAGTGTTGCCACGCGCCCGACTGTTCCCCCGGGAGCCCCTCGGAAGCCGACCCAGCGTCCGCATTAACGGAGCCCACCTGCCCCCGCCCGAGACTCAGTTGACCCAAGAACGCGTCCACCCGAGCCAGTTGGGAGTGAAACGCGTCCAGAGCCGCCTGCGTCTGTTCAGCGAGGTGATCTCCCGATTCGAGGCCATGGTGACTGAACCACTCTTCCGGGGGCAGGTTTTCCAAGGCCGCCAACCGCTCCCGGAGGCCATCCAGATTCTCTTGAGCGACCACTTCTGATGATTCCAGTGCCTCGAGCCAGCTCTCGACCTGCTCCCACGCTGACGGGCGCTGCGTCGCCACCGCCAGCGTTGTTTCTGCGGGGGGTGTCGGCATAAAAGCGGCGGCCAGCAACAGCCCAGAAGCGGCGATCACCGCCCACCCGGCCCGTTGAGCTGGGCCCACTGACTTCAAATCCCGCTTCTCAGCGGCGTCGGGCGGCGATGGCCATTCCACCAGACCGGCTTCGGCAGCCCAGAGGGCACCGTCCAGCTTTAAGCGATCTTCAGCGCGAGCGACGACGTGCGAGCGACCGAAAAACGCGCCGCGAAGGCGCCAGCACGACACCAGCGCGACCGCTAGAAGCACCACCGGCAGGGCCACCCACGCTGCTGCGGCGGGCCAGAAGCCTTCTCGTGCAGCTAAAAACCCGACCGCCAGGACGCAGAGAGCCACGGCCAGGAGCCCCCCCGAGGACTGCCACCACAGCACCCGGTTCAGCCGCCATTGCGCGCTTCGCAATGCGGACTGCCAGCGCTGCCGCGTCCGCTCGACTGACTGTCCCCGTTCCATCGCCTTAATTCGTGAAGTTTCCCAGAGAATCGTTCCTTGATTTCAGGCTCGATCGCGAGACAATTTTATCCGCAGTTCCCGCCGGTCGAAACGACTTCCCCCCTTTCCGATATGGCACTTAACCGCCGCCATCAGGGAGGCTTCCTGATAAAAGATAGCCCCAGAACCTCCACCTGATCGCATTTTGGCGTGAAAATCGCTGCCCAGGGAAAGATGCCTTGCTTCTCTCCGGTTTTCAGACGAGAAAGTGCCCATCACCGCGCGATGCGGTCGAAATCCCGGTTACGGGGTGTGCCAGCGATAGGTTTACTGGCCGCAGTTGCCCTGTTGATGAATCTGGGAGCGGGCTGCGCGGCTCGGAGTTCGATGAGTAATGATGGAAACACCCTGGTCACGCCGGTTGCTCCGGCAGGCAGCGATACGGTAAACTTCGGCGTGGCTGGAGAACCACGGCCCGATGTGTCGGATTTTCAGAGGGTCGTTTTTCAGCCGGATTGGATGCCCAACGGCCAGTTCGCGGGCTTCTTCGTTGCCCAAGAGTCGGGTCTGTTCACCGCAGAGGGTCTGGCCGTGGAAATCCGCCACTTTGACTTCGGGACAGATTTTATCGGCGCCGTCAGTCGTGGTGAAGCTCAGATCGGCACCGTGGAAGCCTACATCTTGTTGGATGCCGTGGCGAAAGGCGCAGACCTGGTGGCGGTGGGGGCGCTTCTCAAGGAGAGCCCGGCGGGATACCTTTACCTGGAATCCAGTGGGGTGCAGGAGCCGGCAGACTTGGCCGGAAAGCGCGTCGGGGTCCACGTTTACGCGGAGGAGCTGCTGCCGTTTTTCCTGACGGAAGCTGGTCTATCGACTGACGCCGCCACGCCGGTCTTGGTCGAGCATGACGTCTCGGCGCTGCTCGACGGGCGGGTAGATCTGCACCAGGGCTACGCCATCGATGAGCTGCTGCGCCTACAGGCGATGACGGTGGAGCCAGCGCGGATCCTCTTGTTCGAGGAACTCGGCCTGCCGATGTATTCTATGGTGATCTACGCCAACCGGACTTTTTTCGAGACTCAGCCCGAGGCGGTGGCGGCATTTTTGCGGGCCAGCGCGGCCGGCTGGGAGGCGGCCTTGGCCGATCCAGCAAAGACGGCGGCGGTCATCAACGGCCCCTACGCGGACGACCGCGTCGATGACGCGCTGATGGAGCTGCAGGTGGCGACGATGGCGCCGTTTATCCGCCGGGATGGCCGCGTTGCCTTCTCGATGACCCGGCAGCGTTGGGAGGCCATGCAGTCGGCGTTTCTGCGCTCGGGAATGACCGACCGACCGGTCGATCTGGATCGCCTCTTGCCGACCCTGCCCTGACGCCCGCGGCCAAGGTGCGATTTTCCTGGAATGGGTAGCCCAGGAAACGCCGGCATCGATGCTTGAAAGGATCCTTTTCGCTGCCCAGGGTCGGAGTGTATGAAGCGACTACTGGCACCCGCTTTCTTGGTCTTCGCAACCAGTTTAGGGTTGGCCTTGCTGGTCGGGTGGCTGGTGCCACCAGTCTGGCAGGTTGAGGCCGTCGAACTTCCCGTTCACTTGAGCGCCGACGGGCGGCCCGAGATCGAGGGAGTCGCCTTGGAGGGCGTTGTCGGGGTTGAGGATGCCGTCCTGTGGCCGCTGGTCGGGAGGGCGGGCACGGCGGTGCCGCAGACCACGCCAGAGGTGGTGAGGGTCGGCGGCGAGGTCACCGGTAACGACCCGGCGGGGGATCGTTATTTTCGGGTGACACCGCGGCGACATTGGGGGGCGTGGTCGCTCCTGCCGGCGGCGGTGGCCATCGCGTTGTGTTTTTTGACCCGAGAGCCGCTGACTGCCCTCGGCGGAGCGGTGTTGGTGGGTGCTCTGTTGATGGGTCATTACGATGTCACGGGGGCGGTGCTGATACCCGCCCTGGCCAGTAACACCGCTGCCACGGTGCTGGTGCTTTATCTGTGGTTCCTGGGGGGACTGCTCGGGATTTGGAGCGCCACGGGGGCGGCGGCCGCTTTCGCGGATTGGGCGACACGGCACCTGGTGCGCGGTCCGGTCACCGCCAAACTAGTAGCCTGGGTCCTCGGGGTGGTTTTTTTCCAAGGGGGCACGCTCAGCACGGTGCTGGTCGGCACGACGGTGCGCCCGATCGCCGATCGCCAGCGGGTCAGCCACGAGGAGCTGGCCTACATTGTCGATTCCACGGCCTCGCCGATTGCCATTTTGCTGCCGTTTAACGCCTGGCCGCTCTACGTGCAGGGGCTGATTTTCGTCAGTGGCGCGGGCTTTCTGGCCACGCAAGCGGACCGGCTGGCCTTCTTTTTTGCGTCGATTCCGCTGTCCTTTTACGCGCTGTTTTCAGTGATTTTCACGTTGTTGTTGGCCTTCGACCGCCTGCCGGTTGCCGGTCGGCAACTGCGCGAGGCCGTCGTCCGGGCGCGATCGACCGGGGAACTCAACAGCCCGACGGCGGAGCCCCTGGCTGCGGCGGAGTTGGAGGCAGTCGCCAGCTACCCTGGCTACGCGACGCGCCTCTACGAGTTCCTGGTGCCCATCGCCTTGATTATCGGCACGACGGTGCTGACCTACGCCTTGATGGGGTCGCCGCAGGTGCTCTGGGGCTTCGCGGGGGGACTGCTGGCCGCAATGGGGATGGCCCTTTGGCGCGGAATGCCGCTGGAGGCGGTGATCGCAGGCTTTACGCGGGGCCTCAAGGGGGTCGTCTATGGCTCGGCGGTGTTGTTACTGGCGGTGGTGGTGGGCGGCGTCAGCCGAGATGCCGGGGGAGGGTTGTTTTTGGTGGAGATGCTGGGGGACCGCGTGCCCTACTGGCTCTTGCCGGTGCTGCTGCAACTGACGGCGATGGTGATCGCTTTTTCCACGGGCACCAGTTGGGGAACTTACGCGGTGACGTTTCCCTTGGCCATGCCGTTGGCCTGGGCGGTGGGCAGCGGCCTGCAAGATCCACAACTTTTTACCCTGGTCTGCTTTGCGGCCACCCTCAACGGCGCGGTCTATGGCGACCAGTGCTCACCGATTTCCGACACTACAGTGCTCAGCAGCATGGCCACAGGTTGCGACTTAATGGATCACGTCCGCACCCAAATCAGCCCAGCCTCCGTGGCCGCAGCCCTGGCGGCCGTCGGCTGGACGGTGATGGCTCTGGTCGCGGCCTAAATTGATGGCTTTAGCTCGGTCTAAACCACCTCTTTGCCCTTAAGGCGACTTCGATCAACCCGGTTTTTATGAAACTGGCCGCCCGCACAGGGGCTCCGGCAGGGAACGCCTTTCCGACGGGAAGGGTTGATCGAAGTGGTCTAAAATCGGCCCCTCGGCCCATGAAACTTGGAAGGCAGGAGCGTTCCACGGACTGCGTCGGGCTACCGGTCCCCTCCATGGCAGCGTGGAGTTACGCCTGAAGCGTGGCTGCGGGCTCGGACGACCGCCGGAACACCACGCGGCACCTGAACAAGATGCGGAACCACCAACCGAGCGGCGCAACGGCTCACCGGCGGGAAAGCTTACCTCCCGCCACGACGGAGGACGACGCAGCCACGCGGAGAGCATGACGCGGAAACGGCTGGGAGTAAAACCCAGCGCTGGAATGGCCGTCATTTTAGCTTCCCTCGCGGCAGGGATTGGTTCTTTCTGGCCTCTATGCGGTTCGAGACGGCGGTATGGGTCTATGGGTTGGCGGCCGGTGCGGTCGGCTATCTCTACCTGCGCTTAAGATCTTGGTGGCGAGTGGATACCTCGTCGATCAACTTGGCAAAGCTCGCGGAGGAACTTGGCCTGTCGTTCCGACGAGGCCGCAGTTTCATTCCCTTTATGCCCCTCCTGAGTGCTTTTCGCGCCCATTCCCGGGCGGTCGGCAAAATCCGCGGTCGGTCGGTGGGCATCGGGGAAATCCGGGAAAAGCGACTGGTGCGCGTCAAGACGCGTCCAGGCTTGCAGGATCTCGCCGAGTATCGCCGGGAGCAGTTCTTCAGACTCCGCGTGGAGGCCGAAAATCCCGGCAAAATTGACCTTCACCTCTCCCGAGAGTCGATGGCCATCGCTCTGGCTAAACTGATGGGTAAGCCGGTGGAAGATTACCCCACGGGCGATCCGGAGTTTGATAAGACCGTGGTCGTCGCCACCAGTGAGCCTAATCGCCTCCCGCAGGTGCTAACCCCCGAAATCCGTGCTAAGGCCATCGCACTTTTTCGGCAGGGAGGGGCTACCGGCACGCTCGTCGTTCACCCCAACGGAATCTCCTACGCCGAAAAGGGCTGCCGGTTCAAAAAAGACGACCTCAACCAGTTTCGCATCGCTGCGGAGTTGGCCTGCGATCTGGCAGAAGTCTTGGAAAAGCTCCCCAATTCCCCCGGGAAGTCCACTGTTCCCGAGAATCGGGCATCAACTCGCCTGGACGGCCCGATAGCGCAATCCGACTCGGATGAGTAAAGGCCAGAGAAGTCGCTTTGGAAGCGACTTTAGCGGTGCCCTTGCTACCCGCTGGGGCCGAGTTCTAACCGCTGGGCCCTACCATTCCTAACGAAGGACGTCGGCGATCGGCCACCGAGCACAAGCCCGGCTCGACGGCAGGAAATGGCGTTGCTTTTCCGCGCGAGCCCCTACTACGTTGGTGGGCTTTGATGGAACAAGGCGCCACCACCCACCTCCCAACAAGGGTAACACCGATGGACTTTAAGGAAATTAAACAGATTGTGGACTTGATGAAGCGCTCCGAACTGACGGAGTTCGAGTGGGAATCGGGTGAAACCCGCCTCCGCATCAAGCGCTCTACCACCAAGGGCGAGACCGATGGGCCCGCACCCGTTCACTATGCCGGGCCGCCGGTAGCACTCTTGCCAACGGTAGGCGGTGCGACCGGTTCCGCTCCTCTAGGGGCTTCACCGGCGAGCACCGCAGCCGCTGCTGCTCCGGTCGGTGAGTTGATCAAAAGCCCGATGGTGGGCACTTTTTATCGAGCGCCTAACCCCGACAGCCCCAACTTTGTCGAAATCGGCTCCACCGTAACCCCAGACTCCGTCGTCTGCATCATCGAAGCGATGAAGGTGATGAACGAGATCCAGGCAGAGGTGAAGGGGCGCATCACCGAGTCGCTGGTGGAAAATGGCCAAAGCGTAGAGTATGGCCAGCCGCTTTTCCGCGTCGTGGCTTAGAACCTCCATCCCGGCCCTGAGGCTCCGTCCGCGCCCCGATTGCCGGGACTCCTTCTCGATTTTAGTTGCTCGAAACTCTGGTCGCGCCCGATCGCCGACTGACCATCATGATTCAGAAAGTTCTTATTGCCAACCGCGGTGAAATCGCCCTCCGCATTGTGCGTGCCTGCCGAGAATTGGGGGTCCGCACCCTGGCCGTCTATTCCGAGGCCGATGAACAGAGCCTCCACGTCCAACTCGCCGATGAAGCCATCTGCATCGGGACAGCAGCGTCCTCCCAAAGCTACCTCAAAGCGGACCGGATCATCAGCGCGGCGGAAATCGCCGATGTCGATGCGATCCACCCCGGTTTTGGCTTCCTGAGCGAGAACGCCGACTTTGCTGCCCAATGCGAGTCGTGCAACATCAAGTTTATCGGGCCCAGCTCGCAGACCATCCGCGACATGGGGGATAAGGCCCGCGCCAAGGAGATCGCCCGCCAAGCCAAGGCCCCGATCATCCCTGGCAGCGAAGGTGCGATCTCCAGCGAAGCCGAGGCCCTGGAAGTCGCCAAAAGCGTCGGCTTTCCGGTCATCATCAAGGCGGTGGCTGGCGGCGGTGGTAAAGGGATGCGCCTGGCCCACAATGCGGTGGCCTTCCAGCGGGAGTTCGCCTCCGCGCAAAATGAAGCCGAAAAAGCCTTCGGCAACGGGGCCGTTTACATCGAAAAATTCATCGAGGATCCCCGCCACATCGAGTTTCAGATTCTGGCCGACCGCTACGGCAAAATTATCCACCTCGGTGAACGAGATTGCTCCGTCCAGCGCCGGTATCAGAAGCTGATCGAAGAGGCACCCTCGCCCTACCTTGACCAGCGGATGCGTGAGCGCATGGGGAAAGCCGCCATCCGCATCGCCGAAGCCTGCCACTACGA
>DAIQNO010000035.1:12103-13311 GCA_036788355.1 Opitutales bacterium
CGTCGATAAACACGGCGATTTTTTCTTCATCGAGATGAATACCCGCATCCAGGTGGAGCACGGCGTGACCGAGCAGGCCACCGGCTACGACCTTGTCAAGCGGCAGATCCGCATCGCCAGCGGTGAAAAGCTCGATATTGAGCAACGGGACGTCAAGTTCCTCAAGCACGTCATCGAGTGCCGGATCAACGCCGAGGATCCTGCCCGGAACTTCGCGCCTAGCCCCGGCGAAATCGGCCTCTACTATCAGCCCGGCGGCCCCGGCGTCCGGGTCGATTCCCACATCTACAGCGGCTACGTGGTGCCCCCGTATTACGACAGCATGATCGCCAAGCTGATTGTCTCCGCCCGCACGCGGGAAAAGGCCCTCGACCGGATGAATCGCGCCCTCGGGGAATACCTCATCGGCGGCATCAAAACTTCCATCCCTTTTTGCGCCGCGATCATCCGCGACCCAGTCTTCCGCGCGGGCGGCGTGACCACCAGCTTTGTCAAGGACTTCCTGGAACGCGCCCCGCGTGAGCAATACCTGCCGAAGCCCCGCTGAACACAGGGGGTAGATCCCCCCCGGCCCGCTAGGCGCCGAAGATGTCCTCCAGACTGATCGCCAGCCCTGGCAGCAATGGGCTCTGCAAGGTCTCGTGCCGCAGCAGCACCTGCACCGGGCGGCTGCGATGCGCGGCAAAGCGAAAAACCTCCACCGTTTCCCGACCGAGGTCGATCAACCAGCACTCCTCGACCCCAGCCGCTGCATAGACCTCGCGCTTCACGCCACGATCCCGCAGGGCAGTTCCCGCCGAAAGCACTTCCACCACCAAGGACGGCCCTCCCTCCAGGCCCCGCTTCGAGATCAGGTGGCGACGGTCGTTGGCCGTAAAAATTAAATCCGGCTGCAGCACGTTTTTCTCATCGAGAAACACGTCGCACGGCGCAAAAACCACCTGCCCGATCGGGTGGGTCTTGAGGTAGCACTTAATCACATGGTGCACCTCTCCGAGGACGATCTGGTGGCGATAGTTGGGAGCAGGTGCCATGGTCAGGAGGCCGTCAATCAGCTCAAAGCGCGGCCCATCCTCGGGCAACGCCAAGTAGTCCTCTACCGTCGCCACCAAGCACTCTGAAGTCGCGGCCATCCTTCTAACTTAGCGAGCTCCCGACGCGCTCTCAAGCCCGGAACTGCGGAGCCTGCGCTGCCCCATCCCGACCCG
>DAIQNO010000036.1:0-2606 GCA_036788355.1 Opitutales bacterium
TCGCCCCCTTCGCCCCGACCGCCTGCCCGAGCGTGTCGAACACCGCCGAGCCGTCCACACCCAGCCGCTCAGCCATCGCCTCGGCCGCGGGGTTGGCGGCGGAACCCGACTGCATCAGCCGAAAACGGGCCGCATTCCACAGCTTATTGCAGAAGTTACGCCCGATCTGGATGCGCTCCTCGGAAAACAGGATATCGGCCCCTTTCGGCGCGATCATCAGCAGCCCCAGGCGCAGGCCGTCGGCCCCGAACTTCGCGATCAGGTCCAACGGATCGGGGCTGTTGCCGAGGGATTTCGACATTTTCCTCCCCTGGGCATCGCGGATGATGCCGTTGAAGATGACGTGGCGAAACGGCACCTCGCCGGTGAACTCCAGCCCCGCCATGATCATCCGCGCCACCCAGAAAAAGATGATGTCCGGGCCGGTCACCAAGGTCGTCGTCGGGTAGAAAAACGCCAGGTCGCGCCGATCCGTTTCTGGCCAGCCGAAGACCCCGAAAGGCCACAGCCAACTCGACGCCCAGGTGTCCAGCACATCGTCCTCCTGCTCCCAGTTTTCCGGGTCGGCTGGCCCCTCCAGCGAAACGTGAACCTTGGAGGGATCCCTTAAATCCGCCTCCGAAAGTGCTGCCCGATCCACTCCCTGGCGATACCAGACCGGAATGCGGTGCCCCCACCACAACTGGCGCGAAATGCACCAATCCTGGATGTTCTCTAGCCAATGGGCGTAGGTTTTGGTCCAACGCTCCGGGTAAAAACGGATCTTCGGCTCGGAGCCATCCGTCGGGCAGACCGCCTCCCGCGCCTCCTGAACCTTGGGATAACGCAACCACCACTGATCCGACAACCGCGGCTCCACCGGCACGTCTGCCCGCTCCGAGTAGCCGACATTGTTCTCATACTTTTCTTTGGCCACCAGCAGCCCCTTGGCCTCCAGCAGCTCCCCGGCCAGCTTGCGGGCGGCAAAGCGATCCTTGCCGTGCAGCTCCGGCACTTCAGGGCAGTTGACCTTGCCGTCCGCCGTCAACACGTCGCGCACCGGCAGTCCGTGGCGCAGCCCGATGTCGTAGTCGGCCCGGTCATGGGCCGGAGTGACCTTCAGCACCCCGGTGCCAAACTCGCGATCGACGTGCCCGTCCAACACGAAAGGGATCGGCGCCTCAGGGAACGGGCGGAGCGCGTGACAGCCGTGCAGGTGGGTGTAGCGCGGATCCTCGGGGTGGATGGCCACCGCCGTGTCCCCCATGATCGTCTCCGGGCGGGTGGTCGCGATCTCCACGAAGTCTCCCGGCCGCTCAACCACCGCGTAGCGCATCTTATAGAGAAAGCCCGACTGCGGCTTCATGATGACCTCCTCATCGCTCAACGCCGTCTGCGACTTCGGGCACCAGTTGACCATCCGCTTACCCCGGTAAATCAACCCCTGCCGAAACAGCCGGATAAACGCCGTCAGCACCGCCCGACTGTAGCCTGCGTCGAGGGTATGCACCCCGCGCTCCCAATCGCACGAGGCGCCCAACCTCCGCAACTGCTGCAAGATGATCCCGCCATGCTCATCGCGCCAATGCTCGACCCGCTTGACGAAAGCCTCGCGGCCCAGATCCCACTTCGAGCGCCCCTCCTCGCGCAGCAGCCGCTCCACCCGCGTCTGCGTGGCGATGCCCGCGTGATCTGTCCCTGGCACCCACACCGCGGCCTTACCCTCCTGCCGCGCCCGGCGCACCAGGAGATCCTGCACCGTGTTGTTCAAAATGTGCCCCATGTGCAGGATGCCCGTCACATTCGGCGGCGGAATGACGATCGCGTAAGGCTCCGGCGCCGACGCAGGCCCGTCGGCTGCCGCACCCGCGTCAACCAGAGTCGCGCCCTCCCCTGGCACGACCCCCCGAAAGCACCCCGCCCGTTCCCAGGCAGCACTCCACTTCGTTTCAACCGCTGGCGGTTCGTAAGCTTTAGCGAGTTCAGCAGACATCGACATTTTCCGAAAAACTCTCACCTTGAGACCTTCCCCCGCCTCACGCAAACCCTGAATCCACCGAAAGCCCCACCCCCCATAGGCCACAACCACCCCTTAGCTCCAAAAATGGTTCATCGCCGCACCAATGAATAACTTGGGCCTACTATATGTTGCGGCTGTTGGCCTGGCGAATTAGACGATGCTACGTGACCCGCCAGGTGCGCTACGACACGCCGCCCGTTGGGGCTCGTTGGGCTTGCGAATTGGGCTACGAACTTAACTCGCAGGACATTAGCCTAACTCGCGTGGCACTAACGGTGGTTGCGGCGAAAGGCTCCGGGGGAGAGGCCGGTGACGCTCTTAAACTGCCGGCTGAAGAAATATAGGTCGGCGTAGCCCACGGCGTCGGCCACCCGCTCTAGCTTCCAATGGGTCTCTTGCAGCAGCTTGGTCGCCCGCTCGACCCGCTGGCCGATCAGGAAGGCACTTGGGCTGCACCCGGCCAGTCGCTTAAACCGCCGCCCGTAATGCACCCGGGAAAGCCCGGCTTCGGCGGCCAGAGTCTCGACATCGGTGAACAAGTCCCGACCAGAGCGCACGCGCTCCATCTGGCGCAAGATCACCGCATCGGCGGGCGACTCCCACGGCA
>DAIQNO010000036.1:2616-13240 GCA_036788355.1 Opitutales bacterium
CCTGCCGCTCCCGCCAGACCAGACCCAGCAGGGCCAGGAGCAGCCCGTCGGCCTGCTGCTGGGCCAGCGCATCGCGGTAAACCGAGAGCCGCAACAACCCCTGAATCAAGGCTTGGGCCGTATCCACCTCCTGAATCTGTAACGCCACCACCGGCAACTCCGGACCGACCAGCCCTGCCCACTGCGCCCACGCCGGCGGCTCTTGGCCCACCAGTGAGCCCCCCGGCCCAACCGCCACGCCAACCTCGCCGACGGCCCCCACCGCCCCCTCCGCCCCCGCGCTGCCTCGACCCGGCTCACCACCAACTGGCACCCAGTGGGCACTGAAGTTCTGCAAGCCGCCCTCGGTGCCTGGTTCCTGCCAGCCGCGCACCGCAGCAGTAGGTGGGATCACCAGGGCCGTCCAGGGCTGAACCGCGCACAAGTGGCCGTCGATCGTCACCCGCGCCACCCCCCGTTGGGCAATCCAGAGGTTCCAGTGCTCCCGCGCACCAGGCTGCCACTGCCAGACACCAGGCGTCAGGTAGGTAAACGATGGCTCCACCAGGCGCACCTCCCGAAATGGCAGCGGAAACACCGGCATCGGCTCCAGCAACCGCCCCGCCTTGGCCCCAGCGCCTCCGGCCCCAGCCCCGAGTGCCGCACCCAGGCCGCCGACTCTACCCGCCGAAACCGGCTGGCGCGACACTCCGTTACCGATCATGTTACCAAAGTGCAAAAACGCGGCGCGGCTGTCCATTGGAATCCGCCCGCCCGTTGTGATACCATTTCCACCATCACCAACCCGTCCCTCGACCCGCGTTCACCCCACTTCCCTTCTCCCTGAACCCCCGCTATTTTCGTTATGTCTGACTCCGCCAAAACCACCGTCCGCCTGGGCATCATCGGCATGGGCAACATGGGTGCTGCCCACGCCCGTAACCTCCGCGAAGGCAAAGTCCCCGGCCTGGTTCTCGCTGCCATCGCCGACCGCGACCCCGCCCGCCTGACCGGCTATGGGGACACCAAGACCTTTTCCGACGGCGTTGCTATGATGACCAGCGGCCAGATCGACGCCGTCCTGATTGCGACCCCGCACTACAGCCACACCACCCTCGGCATTGCCGCCCTCGAAGCCGGTCTGCACGTCCTCGTCGAAAAGCCGATCTCGGTACACAAGGCTGACTGCGAGCGCCTCATCGCCGCTTATACCCGCCCCGAGCTGATCTTCGCGGCGATGTTTAACCAGCGCACCGATCCCAGCTACCGCAAGCTCCGCCAATTGATCCAATCGGGCGAACTTGGCACCGTCCAACGGGTAAACTGGATCGTTACGGACTGGTATCGCACCGAGCATTATTACCGCACCGGCGACTGGCGGGCCACCTGGGGCGGCGAGGGCGGCGGCGTGCTCCTCAACCAGTGCCCCCACAACCTCGACCTCCTCCAGTGGCTCTTCGGCATGCCCAAGACCGTTTACGCCCACTGCCAGTTCGGTCGTTTCCACAATATCGAAGTCGAAGACGCCGTCACCGCCCTGCTGGAGTTCCCCAACGGAGCCACCGGCGTCTTTATCACCACCACCGGCGAAGCCCCCGGCACCAACCGCCTCGAAGTCGCGGCTGATCGCGGCAAAGTCGTGATCGAAAATGGCACCTTTAAGTTCACGCGCACCGAGCAACCGGTCCCTGAGCACTGCCAAACGGCCAAGTCGGGCTTCGACAAACCTCCCGTCTGGAACGTCGAAATCCCGATCCACGGCGGCTCAGGGGAGCAGCACATCGGCATTATGAAAAACTTCACCAACGCCATCCTCAAAGGTGAAGCTCTGCTGGCCCCCGCTCCAGAAGGCGTCCACTCCGTCGAACTCGCCAACGCCATGCTCTACTCGGCCTTCACCGGAGAGAAAGTGACCCTGCCGATGGATGCCTCCGCCTACGAGACGGTGCTAAAAAAAAAGATCGCCTCCTCCACTTACGTTAAACCCGAAGTCATCACCACCGGCCCCAGCGACCTCACCGGCTCCTTCTAGAAAATCGGAAGCGGCAATGCGGAATGCGGAAGTAGAATAGTTTACTTTAACCTTCCGACTTCCGACTTCCCCCTGCCCCCCTCTTCCGCATTGCGATTTCCGACCTCCCAATTCCCACTTCCCATGACTCCATCACGCGACGGCATGAATTACGCCCCCACGGCGGCCAAACCCCAACCCGTGGTGGCCCCCGGTGACTTCACTTTTGCGGCGGCCTACTTTGACCACGGCCACATTTACGGCCAGATCAATGGCCTCACCGAGGCCGGCGGTCAACTCAGCCTGATCTACGACCCCGACCCTGCCCGCCTCGCCACCCTCACCGCGAAGTTTCCTGACGTGCCCGTGGCCCGCAGCTTCGAGGAAGTCCTCGACAGCTCGGTGAACCTCGTTACGGCGGCTGCCGTCCCCTGTGACCGCGGCCCCATCGGCTGCCAAGTCCTCCAAGCCGGTAAAGACTACTTTACCGATAAGTGCCCCTTCACCAGCCTGGAGCAGCTTGAAACTGCCGAAGCCATCGCCGCCCAAACCGGGCGAAAATACCTCGTTTACTACTCCGAGCGCGTCCACGTCGAGTCGGCCTGGTATGTCGATACCCTCCTGCAACAAGGGGTCATTGGCGACATCGTCCACATGGAGATTTTTGGCCCGCACCGCCTCAATAAAGCCTCCCGGCCCGCCTGGTTCTTCGAAAAGGCGAAGTATGGCGGCATCTTGACCGACATTGCCTCCCACCAGTTCGACCAATTCCTCCACTACGCCCGCCAGACTGAAGGCACCGTCGAGCATGCCATCGTCGCCAACCGCGCCAACCCCGACCGCCCAGAGCTGGAAGACGTCGGCCAAGCCTCCCTGATTTTGGCCAACGGCATTCAGTGCTTCTCCCGCGTGAACTGGTTCACCCCCCAGGGCATGCAAGGCTGGGGAGACGGACGCACCTTCATCACCGGCACCAAAGGCGTCATCGAAATCCGAAAATACTTTGACTTTGGCCGCAGCGGCACCGGCGACCAAATTTTCCTCGCCGATACGCAAGGCGAGTCCGTCATCAGCGTCTCCGGCCAGGTCGGGTTCCCCTTCTTTGGCCAAGTCATCCTCGACTGCCTCCACCGCACCGACCACGCCATGACCCAACGCCACGCCTTCCAAGCCGCCCGCCTCTCCCTCCAAGCCCAGGCCCTCGCCGACCAAAAACGCCACGCCTAAACCCACCACCCACCGCTTCCGAGAAACCCTCCTCCCTCCCCCCCCGGAACCCTCCAGACCGCATCCCCCTATGAACATCGACCAAATTGCCTGCATCACCTGGACCATCCGTGCCTCCATCCAGACCGCTGACGACTTTCGCGCCAGCATGTCCAAGCTCTCCCGCATCGGCTACCGCGCGGTGCAAATCAGCGCCATGCCGGAAGGCCTCCTCACCGAAGAAGAAATTGCCCGGATTTGCGCGGACAACGGCCTCACGATCTGCGCCACCCATGAACCGGGCCCCCGCATCCTCGATGAACCTGAGCGTATCGTGGACCGCCTCCAACGCCTCGGCTGCCGCTACACCGCCTACCCCTACCCCCGCGACATCACCCTCAACGATGCCGCCGCCCTCGATGCCTTCGCCAAACGCCTCGACCACTCCGGCAAAATCCTCCGCGAGGCTGGCCAAGTGCTGACCTACCACAACCACGCCCACGAATTTGTGAAGGTCAACGGCCTCACCGCCCTTGAGCACATCTACAAGAAGACCGACTCCACCAACCTCCAAGCCGAAATCGACACCTACTGGGTGCAGCTCGGCGGCGGCAACCCCGTCACCTGGTGCCAACGCCTCACCGGGCGCCTCCCCCTCCTCCACCTCAAAGACGTCGCCGTCGTCGGCGATAAGCCCACCTACGCCGCCATCGGCTCCGGCAACCTCGACATCCCCGCCATCATCAAAGCCGCCGAAGCCTCGGGCTGCCAATGGTTCATCGTCGAACAAGACGAGTGCCCCGGCGACCCCTTCGCCTCCCTCGCCGAAAGCTTCAACTACCTCACCACCCTCGCCCACCCCTAACCGGGGGGGAAGGTGCATCTTGCCCCCGGGCCAGACCCGTCCTTGACCCCGGGGGCTTGGAGGGCAAGGCTTGCAACATGATTACCCGCCTCTACATCGACAACTTTCGCACCTTGGTCAATTGCGAGGTCAAGCTCGACCGCCTCAACCTCCTCATGGGTGAAAATGGCAGCGGGAAATCATCCATCTTCGACGTCCTACGCAAGATCCAAACCTTCTCTCGCGGCGACGGCAAAATTGACCGCATCTTCGATTTTCGCGACTGCACTCGATGGCAGTCGCAACCGATACAACGTTTCGAGATTGATGTCCAGCTACCCCAGGGAGATATGCAATACCTCCTCGTGGTAGAATTCAATGAGGGTGAGGAAAAATGCCGGGTTCAAGAAGAGTTTCTTCGCGAAAATGAAAAGCCTCTCTTTGAGCGTAACTACGACACGGTTCAGCTTTATCGCGATAATCATAGCAAGGGCCCAACTTATCCGTTCGACTGGACGCACTCGGCCCTCGCTACCATTCAGCCTCGACACGACAACCAAAAACTCACCGCCTTCAAGAACTTCATCGACCGCCTTGTTATCGTCGCCATCAATCCCTTTGGGATAGAAACGGATTCCCGCAAAGAAGAGGCAAGCTTGCATCGAGAGATGGTGAATTTTGCCTCTTGGTATCGCAAGCGCAACCAAGATAACATGGGGGCGCTCATTAAGCTCTTTAGGGAACTCAAAGCCGTCCTACCCGGGTTTGAAACTTTTAGTTTTAAGGATGCAGGCCAGGATACCAAGACCTTCAACGTGGAGTTTTCAGGATTTGGAGGTAAAAAGCTAAGTAGATTCTTTTTTTCCGAATTATCGGACGGTCAGCGCGTGTTGATCGTCCTGTATACACTGATCTACGGAATCCAGGAAGATGGACGTTGCCTCTTTCTGGATGAGCCGGACAACTTCGTTTCTCTCCGGGAAATCCAGCCGCTCTTAACGTCTATTCAAGACGAAATTGGTAAGGAATTCAGCCAGGCCGTCATCATCTCACACCACCCGGAAATCATCAACAGTCTAGGAGACGCTCGCGGACGCTGGTTCAGCCGGGATGAGGGTGGTCACACCCGAGTCAAAGAATCCATACCCACGGATGGCGAGGGCATCTCACTATCCGAAATTATTGCAAGGGGCTGGCAAGAATGAGTCGCGACAAATCAGAAATTGTCGTGATTTGCGAAGGTGGCGCGGATGAAAACTTTATCCGGACTTTCCTCAAGAAAAAGGGTTACGATAAACGCGCAGTCAGAGTTTGTGACTACCCCCACGGGAAAGGTGCGGGAGAACAATTTGTCCGCAATCGTTTCCCCAAAGAACTAAAGGAAATTCGGAGAAGGCAGGGTAAATTTCTCGTGGTGATGATTGATGGTGATGGCTTCACGGTTGCCGAGCGAAGGGCTCAAATTGCAGCTGCTTGCCGCACCCACGAGGTTCCTCCACCTACCGAAAAAGACCCTGTCTTTATCGGTGTGCCGATGCGCAACATTGAAACTTGGTTCTGTTACTTGAGCGGTCTCGCGTGGTCGGAGGAAACCGATTGCAAGAGTCATCGAACCGACGACTTAGCCGCTCCCGCTGCTGGACAGCTTTTTTATTACTGCTACAAAGAGCAACGGCTCCCACAACCCGCTCCGCAATCCTTGGTGCAAGCCTGTGCCGACTTTAACTCGACCTGGGCGGTATAGCCCGAGCGTTCCTTGAAAACGCCCGTGTTGTGGCGTGCTCGTTACTTTGGCAGGGTTGGGCAAAGGCGGTGGAGGTCGTCGAGAAAGGCGGGGGTTCCGGCAATGAGGGAGAGGGGTTCTTCGCGGACGTGGAACGCGGTCAGCGGGAAGGGTTGCCGCCCGGTGAAGTGCACCTTGATCCCGACGGCCGCCAGCAAGGCGCAACCCGCCGCGATGTCCCAGACCTTCATGCAGCCGTCGAGAACGCCATCGAGCTTTCCAGCGGCGAGAAACCCGAGCACCAGCGCCGAGCTGCCAAAAGCCCGCACGCGATAGCTCTCCAGCAGTGGCACCAGGGACGCTGCCGAGCCCGTCGGCAGGGGGAAATGGACGGCGCAGACGCGCTTAGGATCGAAGTTCGGCACCAACCGTCGCCCATTTTGCAGGAGGCCCAGTTCCGGCCCACCTTCGAGCAAAACCTGGCGCGAAAAGTCGTAAAGAAAGCCGTAAATCGGCTCCCCTTGGTAGAGCAGGGCGAGGCTGATGGCGCACCACGGCAGGCCGAAGTAGTAGTTGTTGGTGCCGTCGATCGGGTCGAGCACCCAGGCAAAGTCGCCGGTCAACAGGTGAACCTCGCCTGCCGGGTCGGACTCCTCACTGCAGAGGTCATCCGCCGGGAAATCGGCCCGCAACGCGGCTAGGATCTTCTCGGAGATCGCAAAGTCCGCAAAGGTGACCCGGGTATCGTCCTCCTTCCAGTCGCACTCGACCTTGCCGATGTTGGCCTGGAAAAAGGGGACTTGACTCTCAACGGCCCGCCGCCCGGCATTCACGCGGTGGCGCAGGGCCACCTCTGGGGGTCGCGGCGGCACCAGGCGCGAGGATTTTCGGATCGGCATAGCCCGCAGATTTTGTGGCCGCCACCCCGCCCAAGCAAGCCCCAACCCGGAAACACCGTGAGCCACCTGGAAATGCCCCTCCAACCCGCGCCTCCCCGGATTCCAGGCCCCAGGTTAGGAACGGCAGCGCTGCACGGCGGAAACCACGGCGTCGTGCAGGGGGCCGTGGGTGGCCACAATGCCCTCCTGTCTGGCCAGCGTCCGACCCCGACCAAAGTCTAGTGCCTGCCCGCTGAGGTCGGTGACCACCCCACCCGCCTCCGTCACGCAGAGGCAGCCGGCGGCGTGATCCCAGATTTTCTCCTGGTATCCGGGGCGCGCCGGCAGGCGCAGATAGACCTCGGCGACCCCGGTGGCTAACAGGGCATACTTACACTGGCTGTCCATCCGTCGCGGAGCGGCCAGGACGCCCAGGGCAGCGACGACCGAACCCGCCCAATCATGGCGAGAATGCCCGCTTTCGACGGACTCGCAAAAGCGCAGTTGAGCGGCCTCAGAGACCTCAGAGACCCGGGCAGGCCCGAGGAACTGGCCAGCGGCATCGAAAACTCGGCACCCTTGCCCCCGGATGGCCGCGACCACGACCCCGACGGCGTCTCTACCCGACCGCTCCCGTCCGAGCATGGCCAGGGGGAGGGCTGGACAACCCAGAATGCCCAGGATGGGCTGGCCATCCTCGATCAGCGCCAGCGCGATGGCGTATTGATCCTGCCGGAGAAAGCCCTTGGTGCCGTCAATCGGGTCGAGCGTCCAGAACCGCCCCTGCGGGCCGCCGGCGAAGTTGCCGCGGTTGATTTCCGCCAAAATCGCCGCTTCGGAAAAGTCGGGTTCCACGACCTGCACTGCCGCCACCACGCGCCCGAGCAGCCCCGCCTGAGCGCCGGTGGCGAGGTCGGTGCCGTCTTCCTCACCGACGGCCGGGATTTCGGGGAAGTGGCGCCCCAGGGCCCGCAGAATGAGCGCCTGGGCACCGTAATCTGCGATTGTCACCGGCGAGGCATCATCCTTGGTCGCCACCGAAGACTGCCCTTGGAGGCCCAGCGGGTTACTTTGCCCTGGGCCCGAGCCGAGAGTGGTCCGGACGGCCTCGCAGAGGCGTGCCGCCTGTAGCACGGCGGCCAGAGCAACCGAAAACGCAGGACTGTCGAAGGTTAAGGGGGGTTGCATCACCATGCTGTTCCGTGGCTGAGGTCGGGGCTTGATGTCAACCCTCCCCAGCCTCAAATCGCGCCTGCTAGACGGAAAGGAGGTCGAGAAACTCCGCGTTGGTCTTGGTTTTACCCAGGCGCTCCAGCATGGTCTCGCAAGCATCCAGGGGCTTCATCGGCGCCAAGGCACGGCGGAAAAACGCCACCTTTTCGAGCATTTTCGGGGGCAGTAGCAGCTCTTCCTTGCGGGTGCCGGAGCTGTTGATGTTGATGGCCGGCCAGAGGCGCAGTTCTGCCGCTTTCCGGTCGAGAACGACTTCCATGTTGCCGGTGCCCTTAAACTCCTGGAAGATGAGGTCGTCCATCCTGCTGCCGGTCTCGATGAGCGCACTGGCCAGGATGGTCAGGCTGCCGCCCTCCTCGGTCTGACGGGCGCTAGAAAAAATCTGGCGCGGCTTTTCCAGGGCGCGGACGTCCAGACCTCCCGACATCGTCCGCCCGGTGTTACTGGAGGCATTGTGCGCCCGCGCGAGGCGAGTCAGGGAGTCCATCAGCAAAACGACGTCCCGACCGACCTCCACCATCCGCTTGGCGCGATCGATGGCGAGATCGGCGATCCGCAGATGGCTGGGGTTTTCCTCGTCGTTGCTCGACGCAAAAACCTCGGCCGTCGGCAGGCTGCGGCGGAAGTCGGTGACTTCCTCGGGCCGTTCATCGACCAGCAACACGATGACGTGGGCCTCCGGGTGGTTATGGAGCACCCCCTCGGCGATGTCTCGCAGGATGGTGGTCTTACCCGTGCGCGGCGGGGCGACAATCAGCCCGCGGGTGCCCTTACCAACGGGCGAAAAGAGGTCCATCACGCGGGTGGTCATCCGCCCGTCGGGATGTTCTAGAATCAGCCGCTCATCGGGCGAGACGGTGGTCAGGGCCTTGAAATCCAGCCGCCTGACCCGCTCTTCGAGGGGCAAGCCATCGACGGTCTCGATGGAGCGGAGCTTGGGGTTGGGAAAGCGGTCGTCGCGAACGGCGGTGCCGGTCACCCAACTGCCTCGTTGGAGGCGGAACCGCTTTACCAGGTCCCTGGGCACGAAAGCATCAGTCGGTCGGGTGCGTCCGTTTCTCGCTGGATCCAGAAGCTGGCCGTTCTGGTTGGGCTGGATCTCAAAGATGCCGGAAATGGTCAACCGGCCATCGTCCACGGCATTTTCAGGGGTCAGGGTTTCAGTCATGCAAAAAGTTTCGATGAGTAAACAGGGTAATGGTCGGAAGCCGATGGTAGGCCGGGCCGTTTTGGGAGGATGCCGACCGACCGTCAGTCGCTGGAAAAGTCATTCACCGAGACTTTCCACAGACCTGGAGGTAACTTGGGACTTTCCCGTCAAAACGCCGTCGGGGAAGACTGGCTGGCAGTGGCAGGTGAGCAACGCTGCTTCAGTTTCAAGCAGAGTATCCCGGAAAATTGGCAGCCAATCAAGAAGAAAGTCCAGTTCGGTGCCGTTTTCTTCGGCAACTGATAATCCCACCTATGCAGAGATCGGAAGCAACTATACCGCACCTGTCCTGGGGGCCTAAACCGCGTGCCAGGGGAGTTCCCGCCGCGTCGTTGGGGAACTGGCAGCGGCGTCCGGTGGCTCACCGACGCCGTCGGGAACTCCACGGTGGCCAGGCTGCCAGCACCGGTGGCGCGCAATCTCCGGGATTCACCCTGATCGAGCTGCTCGTTGTCATCGCGATCATCAGCGTTTTGGCAGCCATCGGTTTTTCGGTGAATGGGCAGATCAGCGAGGAACAGCGGCGGGTTCGGACGGTTTCCCAGTTGCAGGCTCTAGGAACGGCGTTGGAGGACTTCAAGCGCGCTTACGGGGATTACCCGTGGATCGGCGAAGCGACCTCGGCAGCGGACGCCGGTAATGGCCCTCTTTTGCTGCAGGCCCTCACTGGGGAGCTGCGGCTCGAAGTGGCGACCACAGGCGGGACGCGCACCGTTTCGATGGTCGCCAACAGCACCCCAGGGAGGCCCTTGATTGAAAAGGAGAAGTTCATCATTCAAGGCACCGGCAGTGGCGCCTATCTCGCCGATGCCTGGGGACGACCGCTCTATTACAGCTACGTGAGCGAAGGATCGGCGACGGCCAAAGCGTCTTGGCGTCGTGATTCCTTCATCCTCGCCTCGGCGGGGCCGGACGGCCTGATCGACCTCACCGAGCACGCCAACGGGGAACTGCCAAACCGGATCGAGGATTACTTTACGGACGACAATGAGGACAACCTCTTACACGGCATCGACCGCTAGAGCCCCCGCCGATTCCGCCCAGCTTCCAGACCAGTCAGCCCCCCAGAATCGCTACCCAGTTTAGCCCATTTTCTCGATGACAACGTTTCCTCAAGACTCCTCAGAAGCAGTCCACCGCTTCCCGACTGGGCACAGGCGCCTGCCTGACGGCCAAAGTGCCCCCCCTGCGGGCCACCGTCGCGCATTCTGCCGAGCGACCAAGGCGGCTCCACGTGGGTTCACGTTGATTGAGCTGCTGGTGGTGGTGGCGGTGATTGGCATCCTCGCGGGAATCTTGATCCCGGTGGTCAGCACGGTGCGGAAGGATGTCAACCGCAAGGCCGACCAGGCCCAATTCACGGGTCTGGTGAACGCCCTGAATGCCTACCGATTGAAGTATAAATACTGGCCCGAACCGCTCAGGGGCACTGGAACGACGGAATCGGCGGTGCTGATCGGCACCAACAGCAGCGGTGGCAAACTCGACGAATTTTTTATCGCTTTGACTGGTAAGCTGCCCGACGGAACGGCTCCCGCCC
>DAIQNO010000037.1:0-2215 GCA_036788355.1 Opitutales bacterium
ACCCTGCTTCACGCCCCGGTTGGGACCCGGATGGAAGGCGGACAGCTCCTGCTGTACGAACTCCGCGAGAAGGGCCGACCAGTGCTGGTGGTCCAGCAACCTGAGTTCGTTCAGGATGGAATTGAGGCCCGGGTCCAGGAAGGTGTCGTCGTCCTCCGATCCGGGGGGGCGAAGAGGGGCGTTCTCGATGGCCGCGACACGGCGGGCGTCGTCGGTGCGGGGCGAGGCTTGAGGAGGCCGTTGGCCAGAGCTTGCCAGGGCTCCAGGTGGAGCCGGTCGGCGGAAATGGTGCCATTGACGCTGGCTCCCCCTTGGGCCAGGCGCAGAGCCATTGTCAGGTCGGTGGCTGGGGCACGCAAGCCGGGGAGCAGCGTTGAGCCCAGGCGGAAGTCCACGGCGGCGGTTGTCGGTTCAATGTCCGCGTCGAGGCTAGTCTCCCAGCGCTCCGCGAGACCTACCCCTTTGGCGGTCAGCAGGTCGGTCACCACTAGCCGCGCCTTGGCGGACAGCGGCGTCGCTGGCCCAGGGGTGCCAGTGGTCGGGGCGGCGGTCAGCGCTAGGTCGAGGTCGGCCTGTCCTCTCACCGGCACCAGAAAGGCTTCCGTGAGGGCCGGTTGCGCGAGCAGGCGGGGCAGGTTGGCCCGCAGTTTTAGGTTGGCGTTGGGCGAGGTGGGGTTGTTCCAGCTCGTTGCCACGCTCCCGGAAATTTCGGCAACCTCGCCCCGTGGCGTGGCACTGCGGAGGGATTGGACATCTACCGTCACGCCGGAAGTGCCGAGCGTCAGGGAAGCGTTCAGGGCCGTGGAAAGCTCGCTGAGCATCGGTTGCCCTTGCCAGCCGAGGGTCAGGGCGTTGAGAGCGAGCAGGGGCGACCCGGCAGGCGCCGCCAGCCGGAGTGAGCCGTCCGGTAGAAGCGTCGCGGTGGCGTTAAGCGTCGCCCTCGCTGCCGGGTTGACGTGTAAGCCCGGCACCAAGGCCGACCAGGGCTCCAGGGCCACCGGAGACACCACCACCGCCGCTACGGGCCCCGGCAGAAGCTGACGCCAGTAGTCGGACAAGATCGCGGCAGTGGTCGCGGTCCCGTCGGTGAGACTCGCGATCTGCTCCGAGGTCAGGCGGAGCTCACGTTGGAGCGTCAGGGCAAAGAGCGGTTCAGCGCCTGCCGAAGCGGTGGCGTCTGCGCGATCAACCCGGAATTGGAAAGGCATCAGAGTGGCCCCACTGCGGCTGTATTGCCCGCGCAGCTCGGTAGCGATCTTGATAGGGCCGAGGGAGCCCATTGGCGCGAAGAGGACGCCGGGTTCTGCGCTTTCCGCTTGGAGGCCCAGCCGAGCGAGGTCGATGGCCCCGGTGGAGGCTTCCAGGGTGCCTTTAACGCCCAAGCTTAGCGCGAATTTCGGCCAATTCCCGCCGACCGCCGCCAGCAGGAGGGTCTCATCGACCTTCACTTCGGTATCGACCGAGAGCCGCTGAGCAGGGAAATCGTAGCCCGCCGAAAGGGTAACCCGCTCCTCCTGGGCGATGGTCAGCCGCAACTGGGCGGCGAGCTGCTGAGGTGTGGGCTCGGACAATCTGAGGTCGAGATCCAGCGACTGCGGGGCCGTCAGGGCGCGTGCGGAAAGCAGTCCGCGGGCGCGGAGGGTGGGGTCCTGCAGGGTGCCGGTGGCGGTCTGAAAAATGCTCACCGCAAACTGATCGACCTCGACGGCACCATCGGGCGTTTTCCAGGAAACAATCCCCGTCAGTTCGCTGGTGTGGTCGGGACGGACCTCTGCGGCAGAAAGGTTCCAAGTCGCAACGAGATCCCCCCGGCCCAGCCATCGCCCCTCCAGGTGAAGCTTTTCCACGAAAAGCGGCAGCGGCAGTTCCATGCTGGGGAACTCAGTGGGCCAGGAGGGTGGTTCTTGATCGTCGGGATCCTTTTCGGCAACCTCACGCTGGTCAACGACGAGGCCCTTGACGCTAACTTCTTTGAACTTCAGTTCAGTGGCGTCTCGCAGAGCCCAAAGCGAGGTTGCGACGATAATCTCCGCAGCTTCCAGCCTAGTCTTGTCGGGCAGCGTGGCCTCGACCCCCTTGAGGCGGACGCCGTCGAAACCGACTGCCACCTCCGCCACGACAAAGTCCTCTACCAGGGCGGAACCAAAGTGCCGGACGACTGCAGTCTGAAACGGCGGCCACAGCACCAGGAGCACCGCCGTCGTCAGCAGGAGGA
>DAIQNO010000037.1:2225-13235 GCA_036788355.1 Opitutales bacterium
CCAAAGAGGGTTTTAGCACGCATAGGTGGGAAGTTATCTTCCGATCTGGGACACTGCAAGCCTGCCTAAGGTGCCCCCAGCACCCGCGATAAGGTGATGCCGGCCGGGGGTGGTAGTTAGAGATCGGCGGAGAGGCTCTTGGAAGCTATGCCGCTCAAAGTACCGACGTCCTCGTCGGAAACTCCACCATTAAGCGAACCGGCGGGGATGGCGGTGCTTCCAGCGAAGGGTGCAAGGTTGGGTCAGCCGCGCCACCGGGCTCCGAGGGGCGTCACTGACGGTCAACTCGATCGCGGTCAGGGAGCAGTACCAACGGGATCGGTGCGGTTGCCTTCCCGGAATCACCGTCCAATTCGGCGGTGGCGTAGCCGAGTTCTCCGGCCAGTTCCCGCAGAGCTTCCGTGGCCAAGGCGCGATGTTCTCCAGCGGTGGGCACGGGCCCCAGCGCGGGGAGGGCATCTCGGGCGACCCGGGCCCGACCAGCCGCCTTGGCGCGGGCGTCATCGACCATCGACTCCAATCGGGCCAGCGTGTCCCCGGCGGTGCCGAGTTGGGTGTTGAGGCCCGCCGCCATCTCGTTGAGTTCGGCAGTGGCCGACTGAATCTTCAACTGGCCGATCTTCTGCTGGATCATTTCCACCTTGCGGCGGGCTTCGGCAATGGCCGCTTCTCGGGCGCGGGTCATTTCCTGGTAGGTTTTCTCGGCGGCATCGAGCTGATCTCGGTTGGCGGCCAGATCGCGACGGAGGTCTTTCAGGCGGAGGGCCTGTTCCGCCGCCAGCTCGCTGTTACCGGCCTTCATGTTGGCGCTGGCCCGCTCCAGGAGGTTGCGCTCTTCTCCCTCCTGGCGCTGCACCTGCACGATCAGCTTTTCGACCATCGCCGCGTGCGAGGCCAGGCCCTGGTTATACTGTTGCACCTGTTTCCGGAGGTTTTCCTTCTCGTTCTCTAGCAGAGCCTCCGGGCGGCTCAATTCCAGGTCGTTGAGCTTCAGCCCAAGCAGGCCGCGAAAAAAATTACCGAGGCGTCTTAACATGGAAGCAGAGTTAGGCACCATTCCTAGCTAGGGCAATGCCAAAGCAACCTCCGGAGTCGGTTTCGCAGTGCCGCTGGCTCCCGCTGGAGCCGAGTGCGCTCGGGGATCACCGCCCGTGCCAGACTAAAAACGCGGCTATCCCAAGGCCCAGGCTCGCAACGAGCAGCGTTTCGACTCAATTCTTTAGCCAGATGGCCATTCCCATCACCTTTTTGGGCAAGATGATCGAGGTCGAGGTCGAGGTCGTTGGCGGCGGGCTGGTCGGTAGCTTGTTGGCCTGGAGACTGGCCCAGCGCGGCCAACGCGTGCGCCTCTGGGACGTGCCGCTGCCCGGCGCGGCCAGCGCGGTGGCGCCCGGCATTATCAACCCCCTCGCCGGGAAAAACCTCCGACCGTCGGCAGGGTTGGCCGAGGAACTGGCGGAGGCCCTGGAGATCTACCGGCAACTCTCGCGAGACAGCCACCAGTCCCAGCCCCTATTTCATCACGTCCCGATCCTCCGCCTCTTTGATGGCCTGGGTCAACAGGCCGCTTGGGTGCGGGCCCGCGAGCATCCCGAAACCACCAACTTTATCGCCCAGGAACTGCCCCCCGGCGACTTTATCGACGGGCTGGCCGCGCCTTGGGGAGGCGTCGTCACCGCTGGCGGCGGCTGGCTGGACGTCCCGGCGACGCTCTCCGCCTTGCGCGTGATTTTCTCCCGTGGCGCCCTGCGCCCCGGCGGCGGCTCGGTCGAGGTCGTCGAGCAACTTTGGCCCCCCGACTTCGCTGCCGAGGACCGAGAACCCGCCACCCCACTGAGTGGCGCAGCGCCGTTAATCGTCTTGGCCGACGGCTGGCGCTCGGCCCACCGCCTCGGTCTGGCCTCGCTGCCTTGGCAGCCGGCCCGTGGCCAGATGTTGACGATTGAAGGGCGCAGCCAGGCCGTTCTCCCGCCCCAGTGGGCCGCCGCGATCATCAACTGGGGGAAATGGCTGGTGCCGCTTGGCCATCAACGGTTCCGCCTCGGCGCAACCTACGAGTGGGCAGACTTTGAAGGGCCACCCACGGAACCGGCAGCGGAGGCACTCCTTGCCCAGCTTCGCCAATGGGTGCCGGGAACCTGGCGCGTGCTCGACCGCCAGGCCGGGACCCGCCCCGTTGTTGCCGACCGGCACCCAGTCCTCGGTTGGGTACCCCTCCGCGCCCTCCTAACCCCAGACGGCGGGGAACCCGGCGCGACGGCTCCACACCAGAGCCTGCCAGCGCACCGGGTCAGCAGCCTCGATGGGAAGGATCTATCGCGCCCTGGCCGTCAACCTTCCGAGCCAAGCCCAAAATGCAGCACCTCAGTTCAGGCGGTCGGCGGATCATCTCAGGTGGTCAGCGACTCATTTCCGACGGTCGCCGACGCGACGCGCCTGGCCATCTGCAACGGCTTTGGCTCCAAAGCGGCCCTGCACGCCCCGAGACTGACCAGACTCCTCACAGAGCACCTGCTCGACGGCCAGCCCCTCCCGCGGCACGTGGACGTGGCCCGCTTTTCCAAAGTTCACAGCACCCCCCGATAAGCGGGCAGCATCGCCAGCAAAATCACCGCCCCAGGCAACGCCAAGGCCACCTCCAGCGGCAGGTGGCCCTGCTGGGCCAGCAGCCCAGCGATACTCGTCAGCGCAAAAAACACCGCCAGCAGCCCGCCCGCCCGAGTCAGGTTAATCCACGGATTCCGACGCACCCCGGTGGCGGCCAGGGGCAGTGCCACGACCATCACCACCAGGCATTGCAGAGGCTGAAGGGCCAGCTGCCCCCTCCGCAGCGCGTAAGGTGCCGCCCGTCGATCCGCCGCCAACTCGGGATTGGCCAGCAACGCGGTCAATTCCCGGAAAGAAAGCTGACTGGGTGGACGCTGAAACGCCAGCAACCGATCCGGCGCGGCGTTCCAGGAGGGCAACGGCTCCCGCTCAAAAACCACCTGGTGCACCGGCAATCCTGTCTCCCGGTCGAGCGTCAATCGTCGGCCCTCAACTGCCACCCAATACCCCGCCTGCCCATCCCAAAACAGCTCCCGACACAGCCAGCGCTCCACCTCCCGACCGCTGGCATCAAAGTCCGACAGCACCACTCCAAAGCCCTCCTCGGTCAGCCGGCTAAAGCGATTCATCAACCACAAGCGAAAACCGCCCGCCGCCGCACGGTCTGCCGTCGTGTCCCGGATTTCCTCCCGGTAGGCCAGTGGCGCCACCAGGCCCGCCGATTGCGCCCCTAGCGAGTCCGCCTCCGCTCGCAAGCGCCACGTCTCCCTCAACAACCGCGTGGTCTCGGCGGCGTCAGATGCCCCACCAAAAACCAGCCAGCCGGTGCCTACAGCCAACAGCAGCGACCCCCACCACAAGCTCCGCGTCAGTTGCAGCAAGCTCCGCCCCGCGGCCTGCCCAGCCGTCAACTCCTGCTGCTGGTGCAAGCGACTCAACGTAAACAAGACCGCCAACAGGTGGGCCACCGGCAGCACCAGCGGCAACTGCCCCGCTACGTAAGCCACGTAAAACCGCCCCACCTCCGACCAGGGCGCCTGCCAACGCAAAAAGTCGCCCAACTCATTCTGAAGGTTCTCTAACACCAATATCCCGACCAACGCCGCCAGACCTAACCCGAAAGACCGAACCCAGAGCAAAAACAGGTAGCGATCCCACAAAGCCATCGCCGAGATCAGTGCCGCAAACCCACCCGTCAAGTCAACCCAGGCCATCGGATAGCCCTGACCCGACAACCCCCTCCGCTACCCCCTCAACCATCCGGAAATCCGGGCAACGGGGGTTGTCCCGATAACCAGAAGACCTGAAAGATCTCTCGAAAAAGGAGAATACCGATGGAACCAGGTTCTGCCGCGCTCTGACTGAATCTGCTTCCGAAATGCCCTCCCGCCTGAACCAAAACGAGCGATACACGCCCTATCCCAGAATATCACACGGCGGCACCACTGAACGTTCCAGACCTGTTGGCACCAAAAAAGAAGCCACCGCCCCCTCGCCGACCCAGCCACAAATCCCGAAAATCTTTGCTTGATTTATCCCAGAAACCGCTTCATCTACCAACCATTGCCTTACTCCAACGAGCTAACTCACCTGACACATCTCATGAAATTTAACCCACTTTCCTCGATCCCAGCAGCGGCTGCTGCTGTCGTCGCCTTTGGCTCTGCGGTCTCAGGCGCATTTATGTCCTTGGGCGACGCCGTGGACATCTACCTGCTCGGCTCCGTGACCGGCCAATACCGCTCAAACCTCTTCAACACCGAAAACAACGAGGTTGACGACTTCGTTTTCATCTTCGCGCCAGGCGTCGAGATCAACATCGGCCGCAGCAGCCAAGCCCGGTTTAATCTCCAATACACCCACGACCTTGTCAAATACGTCGAGGCCGACAACCTTGACACCGCAGCCGCCAATCTGCGCGGAACTGGCACCTACGCACCTGGAGGCCCAGCCGTCTTCTCCGGTTCCGTGAATCTCGTCCAGTCTCAGCAAAACCAGCCAGACACCGCAATTGCTGGGGGACTCAATGGTAGCATTGTCGAACGCACACGGGCTGGGGTCAGCGCAAAAGTCGATTACAGCATTTCGGAAAGAACCTCGGCGGACGTGGGGTTTGGTTGGGACAGCACCTTCTACACCAATAATGAGGACTTCGGCAACCGTTTCAGCGACCGGCACTCTTTCTCAGCCCCGGTAAACGTGCTCTACCAAGTCACCCCCAAATACAAAGCCGGTCTTGGGTATCGCTTCCGGTATACCACTGTTGATGACAACTCCGCAGGGGCCCGCGGCGACGAGATCAATAACTTTATCAGCCTCGCCATCCGTGGCGAAATCATGCCAAAACTTTCTGTCAACGCCAATTCCGGTGTGCAGATTCGGACAATGGTCGATGACAATACCGTGGGCGGCAAGGATTCGGTCGGCTTTGGGTCGAACGTTAACCTGATTTACGCTGCGACACCCAAGTTCACGGTGATCGGCGGCTTCGATGCTGACTTCGAGCCGACCGCAACTGGCGACGCCAGCACCGTTTACACCCCTTCGGCACGGGCGATTTATGAAATCACGCCCTTGGTCTCCGCTTCCAGCGAAATCTTCTTCCGCATTCGCGAAAACAGCACAACGGACCGCGGGGATGATACGCTCGGTTTCTCGATCGGAGCCTCCTATCGCTTCCAGGAGTATTTCACTTTCGGGGCCAATTATACTCTGATCAACAACTGGACCCAAGGCACCGGGGGTCGCGATTACCTGAACAACATCATTTCCCTCTCTGCAAGCGTCCGCTACTAGGGTTCCCACTGGCCAGAAAGTTTGAAACCTTTTCCTCGACTAAAGGTCTTCTTCGGAAGACCTTTATCGTTTTATGAAACCTGCTTTTATCCTCATCGTCAGCCTGTGCGCCTTTTTGGCTGGGCTCAACGGCCAAACCCAGGCCGTTGGCCAAGACCTCTCTAATTACGTCCTTCAGCCCAGAGACGTGATTCGGGTGGAAATTTTTCAAGAACCCGATGTTGGCCGTGAGGTTCGGCTGGCGGCAGATGGCACTGTCTCGCTGCCTCTGATTGGGGAGATTAAGGTTGCCGGAATGACGGTGAGAGATGCCCGGACGCTGATGACCGACCTGTACAACCGGGATTTTTTTGTCGAGCCCCAGCTTTCGATTCTGGTGCTTGAATACACCCAGCGTCGACTCCAAGTTTTGGGTCAGGTCAACAGCCCTGGCCTAGTGGTGATTCCGCCCGAAGAGGGTATGACCCTCAGTCAAGCCATTGCTGCTGCCAGAGGCCTCACCAACATGGCGCGGCGCAATGATATCAGAATCCGTCGAAAAATTGGGGAAGAGATTCAGATGATCGAGATAAATTACGACGATCTCCTAAGAAACCCACAGGCATCGGATATCGAGGTCATCGATGGCGATATTATCAGTGTAGAAACCCGAAGAATCTAGCTTCAGAAACCTCTCAACTAATGGACGCTTCGTTTCTGACCAGCGTCTATTTCGGTTACTGTTTTCAGTTTTTGATTGGCACCCTGGCATTGGCGTGTTTTGCTGCTGACTCATGGGTGTTCTGGATCGATGTGAGCCCCTCTGACCTTCACTTTTCTCAATTTACCGAATATGCAACCGCCAAATAACCCGAAAGTTCCGACCAGCTATTCTGGAAGTTCATCGTCCAGTGGTGGCTATGGTGGCTACGGCGGTGGCGGTTATGGGTATGGCGGAGCTGCGTATGGCTACGGGGGAGCTGGCTACGGGGGCGGGGGAGGCTATTATGGGTATGGTGCTCAAGGAGGCTACGGTGGTAGTGACTCTCCCAGTCGTTCCGTGCGAGATTATCTTCTGATCCTGCGGGAACGGATTTGGGTGTTTATCATCACCTTTTTCATTATCGCACTGGGGGTGGCGATGTTCACTTTGCACCAGCAGCCTTTATACCGTGCCAACACTAAGGTAGAAGTTTTGCGGAGTCGGCAGACGATCCTCCCGACCAATCAAAGCCCCATGGATGTTCGAATTCAGGGCATGGAGGATTTCAATACCCAGTTGCAGAAGCTGACCAGCACAGAGCTCGTCGAACAAGTTGCTCTGCGCATCCGCGGTGATGAGGAGTCCCAGCTTTTGGCACCTTACCAGTCTTCAAGACGAGATATTACCGTGTCGCGAATTTTGGGTGAGGGTTTGCGCGTTTCACCAGTGCGGGCCTCGCTGGTGATCGAGGTAGGGTTCGTGCACCCAGACCCAACCATTGCACGGAATGTATCGATTTATTTCGCCGAGGAGTTCATCAATCTTAGCATTCGTAAGAGTCTTAATGATGCGATGGGAATGATTGAAGAGTTGCGTCAGCGCGTCGAGAACCAGCGGCAGCAAGTCGAAGCGATCCGTAATGAAATCGTGAATTATGTCGAGAGGACGGGCTTCAGTTCGCTGAACCGTGAGAATAATGTTGACAGTGTCGCTCTGCAGCAATTTAGCTCTATGAAGGTTCAAGCGGAGAGTCAACGCGACGATCTTCAGTCCAAGTGGAGCTTGATTCAGGAAACACTAGCGGCGGGCCGACCGCTCCATGAGGTTCCGTTTATTGGATCTTTGCCTCGGGTGCAATCATTGCTCGGTCAATTATCTACCCAGCGCATTACCATCAATGCGCTGCGGCAGCGCTATCGCGATCGGCATCCCGCGCTGATCACTGAGGTGGAGGTGCTGTCAAAGATTCAGCAGGAACTCGACGAGGCAATTACCGATGCGATTCGTCAGGTGGAGGTGGATTACCAGGATGTCCAACAGCGTGTGGATCGTGCGAGCTTGCGTTTGGCTCAAAAGGAGCGCGAGATCACAGACATCAATCGCAGTGCGGTGCAGTATCGGTCTTTAGAAGATCGGTTGATGGTGGCGCAGAATCAATTCACGGCCATGGAGATGCGTTTGCGGGAACAGACAACTGCGGCGACCATGATCGGGGCTAACGCGCTGATCCTCGACAAAGCGACGCGACCTCAGAATGCTTTTTCTCCGAATTATGTGGTGAACTTTGGCCTGGGGATCTTCGGCGGTGTCGGGCTCGGCCTAGGGTTGGTGTTTGTCATTGCGCTGCTTGATGATAGAATCAAGAGTGCTTATGACGTGGAGACTGCAGTTGGCCTGCCACTATTAGGCATTATCCCTCGGATTAAGCGGATGAATTCTAGCGAGAAGGCCCAAGCGGTGGCGAGTAACCGGGAGCGGCGGATCACGGAATCCTTTAGGGCGGTTCACTCGGCCCTGAGGGTCAACGAGGCTGCAAAAGCTGCTCGGGTGATCTTGGTGACCAGCACTTCGCCGAGCGAGGGTAAGTCGTTTGTGGTGACTAATTTGGCCCTGACCTTCGCCGTCCACGGTGAGCGGATTCTGGTGGTCGATTGTGACTTGCGGATGCCGAACATCGGAAAGTCGATCGCTATTCCGGAAGATACGATGGGGGTGACCCAAGTCTTCAAGCAGGAGGTTTCGTTGAAGGACGCAATTGTGAAGGATGTCTATCCCAATTTGGACGTTTTGACGGCTGGTCGGCGTTCGGACAATCCGACGCAGATTTTCACGAGTGCGATGTTTGAGCAGATGATCGATCAGCTTGCGGATCGCTACGACCGGATCATTATGGACTCTCCGCCGATTGCGGCGGTGAGCGATGTTTTGACGTTGTTGCCGTTTGTGGATGGGGTGATTTACGTCGTAAAGTTCAATGCAGTGAAGCGCAAATCGGCGAGGGCGCAGGTGCGGCGGATCATCGAGTCAAACACTCCGGTCTTTGGAGCAGTTTTGAATCAGATCAGCACTGCGGTGGCGAGCTACTACTACTCGGGCTATTACAGCAAGTCCTACGCGAATTACGGGGCCAATGCGGCAACGCCGGAGGAGACGGAGTCTTTGGAGCCTGAAATTCAGAAGCTGTAAGTGATGGAGATCCCGGTGTGCGCGTTGGGGCGTTTGGCGCGCCTCCGGTTGACTCCTGAAGAGGAGGCCTGTTTTGGGCACCAATTGGGTAAGGTTTTGGATTACTTTGCAGTGCTCGATGGGGTCATTGAGCGCTCGGCGGTTTCTCAGCGGGGGACGGTTGAGGTTGCCGGTAGCGATCTCGCGGTGATGCCGGTTTGGCGTAACGATGAGGCCGGAGGTTCTTTGCCGCGAGAGGTGGCTTTAGGTTTGGCACCGGAGTCGAATGGCGAGGTGGTGGTGATCCCGCAGGTGGTTGGGGAGTCCTAGCGCGATCGGGTTTTTGCTGGGCGTTGGGGGGTTCTCTGAAGGGTCGTCGAAATGGGGGCCGGTTTTCGCGTGATTCGCCCGGTTTGGCGCCTGGTGTTGCTGTTGGTGGTGGTGCTGTGGTTGCGCTGGTGGTCAGCGGATGGGTTGGGTTCGGGTTGGACGGCTTGGTGGGTGGGGCCGTTGGTGGTGGTGGGGGCTCGGGGTTTGGGGTCGCTGGGTGCGGTGGGTTGGGCGGTGGTTGGTTCTGCGGCGTTGCTGGGTTTTTCGGGTGGTGGGGTGTGGTTGGTGGCTGCCTTGGCAGGGGCGGGGGTTAGTTGCCTGGTGTTGATGCGCGGTCGGTGGCAGGTGTTTCCGTGGTGGGGTTGGGTTTTTTGGGGGATTTTGATTGAGGTGGGGGTTGGGTGGATCGTTCTGGGTTCGGTGGGCGGTGGGGCTGGGGTTCCGGTGGCGACGTGGGGTTGGCAGGGCCTGGTGGGCCTGGTGGTTGGCGGCGTTGGAACGCTTTTGCTGGGGGCGGTGTTTCCAGGCGGGGGTGGGCTTGAGGAGCGGTTTTAGGGAGGCGTGAATCCGGGCGTGTTGGGTTGACGTGGGGGTGGGCTGCGGTTAGTGTGCGTTGTGAGTGATCGAAGGTCATGGTTGGCTTTCGTTTTTACCCCAACCCCGTTACCCCTTAATCTCGTGTCTTCTTTTGCTGTTTCGCCGGTTTTACCCGTGGTCGTTGCCCCTTCCGTTTCGGATGGGGGGGCTTCTCAATTTCGTTCTCGCCAAGGCTTGGCGGGGATGGTGTCAGGGCCTCAATCAGGGGAGGTTTTGGAAGGTCGTGGTGCCCGTGACTCCCTGCGGCGAGCGCGGTTGTATGGGATTTTAGATACTGGCTATGTCCACGTGGATGATTTAGAGGCGAAGTGCCGGGAGTTGTTGGCGGGTGGGGTGGATGTGGTGCAGTTTCGGGCGAAGCGGGAGTCGTCGAGTGAGCGGGCGTCGCTGTTGGAGCAGATTTATCCGCTGTTTGTGGGTGGCCGGGTGCCGCTGATCTTGAACGATGATTTGGAGGTGGCGTGCTTGTATCCGGGGGTTGGTTTGCACGTTGGGCAGGATGATGCGGATCCTCGGCATTGCCGGGAGCGGCTGGGACCGGATCGGATTTTGGGGCTTTCGACACATTCTCGTGAGCAGGCGTCGGCGGCGATGGGCTTGGCGGGGGTGTTGGATTATTTTGCGGTGGGGCCGGTTTTTGCGACGGCGACGAAGCCGGATTATCCGCCGGTGGGTCTGGAATTGGTTGAGTGGGTGGCGCAGCAGCGTCCGGCGCTCCCGTGGTTTGCGATCGGGGGAGTGAATCCGGCGACGGTGGCTTCGGTGGTGGCGGCGGGTGCGCGGGCCGTGGTGGCGGTTTCGGCGTTGTTGCACGCGCATTGCACGGCGACGGAGGCGGGCCAACTGCGGGCGGCGGTGGCGGCGTGACTTCCGTCGGAGAGGCTGCCTCCTTGGGGTGGCACGGGTGGTCGGCGGGCTTCGTTCGGTGAGGGGCGGGGGTTAGTTGTGGCGCGGGATGAGGTCGAGGCGTAGTTCGGTCGGGGGGCCGAAGTGGTTTTGGCCGGGTGGTCGGTCGAGGTAGGTGAGGGTGGCGTGTTTTTGGGTGAGGGTGATGATGGTGTGGGAGACGGTGCGGGCGTCGGGTCGGTCGATGCGGATGGAGTTGAGTGGGTGGTTGGGGCAGTGGAAGTGGTGAAAGGCCCAGTGTTGGGGGTCGGTGGTGGCGTTGGTGGCGCTGAGGGTGGAAGGGGTGGAAAGTAGCTCGGCGGGGGATGGTTGGAGTTGGTGCCAGGTTTGGTGGCGGGCGCGGGTGGTGGTGTCGGGTTGTTGGCTGGAGGTGGTGAGGAGGGGTTCCGGTGCGGTGAGGTCGATTTTGGCGAGGTGCTGGCCGTCCCAGGCCCAGCGGCGCGGGGGGGTGCCGAGGTGGAAGGCTTGGAGGAGGAACGGAGGAGTATCGGCGAGGGAGAGTTGGCCGGGGTTGGAGCTGGTTGAAGGGTCGGTTCGGTCTTGGCGGGGTGGGGTGTGGAGTTGTTGGAGGCGTTGGGCGAGGCTGGGGAGGTCCGGGGCGTCGGCGAGGGAGCGGAGGATGGTGCCGCGGCTGGTCAGTGGTGGTTTTTGGGGGGAATTGAGTGGGTCGCGCCTGGGATTGGTGGGGTTGGCGGCGTCGGGGGTTG
>DAIQNO010000038.1:0-8367 GCA_036788355.1 Opitutales bacterium
CCGATCCGGGAGGGTCGCCGGTGACTGGGTTCCCGGACTGGGGAGCGCGATAACGCTGCTGGCCGTAGGCGTTGTTGTTAGCGGCGGCGGCCCGTTGAGCACGGTCAAGAGCCTCGGCCACGGCTTCTTGTTGGGTGGCGGCTTGTTGCTGCTGCTGGCTGATTTTCTGACGGGCCGCTTCGGCTGCTTCGGGCGTGGAGGCCGTCCGCAGTTCGCGCTGGGCTTCGATGGCGGCCTGCATGGACTGCTCGGCCTGCTGGGAGGCCTCCCGGGCCTGCTCCAGGGCCTGCCGTTCCGTTGAAGAAGTGCTTTCCTGAGCCTGCTGGGCGATCTGCCGGGTCAGATCCTGCTGCTGGCGGAGGGCCTCTTGTTGGGCCTGCTGGGCCTCGCGCTGAGCCTGCTCAGCCTGGATTCTTTCTGCTCGAGAGGGCGGCGTTGGCGACTGCTCCGCGGCCTGAATCCGCTCTGCGGCGCGGTTGGCCTGTTCTTGCTGGTCGGTAGCGGCCTGCTGAGCTTGCTGGCAGGCTGCACACTCGCCCTGGGCCGGGCTCGGGGCCGGAGCCGGTTGAGCGGGCTGACCTGGGCCCGAGGGCGGTTGAGCTTCTGAGCCATCGGTCGGGGGTTCAGGCGGGGTTTCTGAACCGGCGGAGCGAGGGTCGGCGGGCGAAGTGGGCCGAGGGCCCGCAGGTGGGGGACTGGACGGCGGGGCACCGCTGGACGACCCAGCGACGGGCGGCACGGCCTGCGAGGTCGGCGGGGCGTTGGGAGATTCCTCGTCAAGGAAACGGACCCGCCCCGGAGGTGTCGCGCTGGGCTGCTCGGAAGGCTCAGTGACGGTGCCGGAAGGCGAATCGGCCTCCGGGCGGGAGGCGGTGCCCCCCTCCGCTGCAGTCGGCGATGCCGAATCGAAGTTGGCACTGGGTTCAGTCCGTCGGGCACCGGCCAGCTCGTCGACTTCCTCGAGTTGCCGCTCAAACTGACCAAGGTTGTCGCGGAGTTGCTGGGCCGACCGCCGGGTCTGCTGGCGAGCGGCCTGGGCAGCGGGCCGCTGGGCCTGGGCAGCCCCCTCGACACCCGTCCGGACAGCATCCTGGTGCTTCAGGGCATCTCCAAGGGCCGTGGCGGCGGCAGCTTGCTCGGCGTTGGGTGAGCGAGCGCCGGCCTGCCGCTCCATGGCCTTCTGCTGCTCGGCCAGAGCTTTTTCGGTCGCCGCCAGCGACTCCCGCTGGGCTGTGACGGCTTCTTCGGTCAGAAAAGCAGCCTCTGGGCTAGGCGGCTGCTGGTGTGACAGGGCGGCTTGGGCGGCCTCCAAAGCGGAGAGGGCAGCCCGTTGTGACGCGGCTGCTTCAGTGGCCGAAGCGGTCGCCTGCCGCTGGAGTTCTGCGGCCTCCGACCTGGCAGCAGCACGTTCCGTGGCAGAACCGCGACGACTGTCGGCGACCCGCTGCGCGCTGGCCCGCTGGCGTTCTGCGCTGACCGTCAGTTGTCGGAGCGCGGCCGCCTGGGCCTGACGCGCCTGATCCAGGCTGGCCGCCGCCGATTGAGCAGCCCAGGGATCTCCCGAAGTGGTGGACGGATGAGCGTCCGCGGAGGATGGGCTGACCTGCTCTGCGGAAGCCTGGAGACCTTCTCGAAGTTGCCGCGCTTGCGAAGCCTCCACCGCCCCCGGAGTGCCGCGGCGGGTCGCCGCAGTCTGAAGGGCACCCGCCCGCTCTGCTTCCGTCTGCGCCAACTGCTGCACGGCGGCTGCGAGGTCGGCCTCGGCCCTCGCCAAGGCCCCCAGGTTCCCCGGCGACGGGTCGCGTTCCGCGGCGGCCAGGGCGACCTCCCAAGCGGAGCGTGCTTGAAGATACGGGCCGCGGTCACCGCCCCCTGATTGCGCGTCAGCTGTCTCAGTTTCGACGGTTACGTCGCCGATGCCCAAGTCGATCCGTTGAGCGGCGACCGTCAGCACACCGAGGAAGAGTCCGCCGAGTAAAGCGCGGCGGAACCATCGGGCTGATGACGGTAGTGTGGGGAACGAAGTAAGCATCGGGGGTGATTTCATGAAAAACAGGTTGTGATCGCCTCCGCAACGGGCGTCTCCATCGAAGGTGGGTCGGTTGAAGTAAGCTCGGGGGGAAAATTGAAATCGGGATAACCACGCGCTGAGAAGTCGATTCTGACGGGCTACAAGACTCAGACGTCCGGAGGCAGGGCCGACGCCTGAAAAGGGTTCCGGGGGCCCTGGCGGTCGGAAAATTCCTGTTCCCGCAGGCGCTGCGACTTTGCCTGCTGCCGCCGCGCCGCACGATCGAGTGGCTCAGGGGGCACCGTCGCTGTTGCCGTCGGGGTTACCCGAGACTCCGCTGGCGACCCACGCGCTGGAGACCCAGGGGTCGCCTGCGCTGCGGGCGCCGGGACGGCGGAGCCGGAGGCCGACGGCTGGGCCTCGGCGACGCCCCCACCAAGAAACGTGCCGCAGAGCATCGTGGAGAGCAACGCCGCCGACCAGAGTCGTCGCCTCCAGAAGGAAGGTGCTTCGCCCGCTAGCCAGAACTGTTTCATAGTGAATATCGACCTCATCCCAGCCGCAAAGTGCCCTGCCCTGCTCAAAAGCCTCATTCAAGCACCACCGAAAACCGTCCCCCGCGACTCCCTCGCACCCTGGCCACCTACCGGGTTAATTCCACGCTCACGGCTGAGGTCACGCCTGGCTTGACCTCAAAGCGATGGCTATGGTCACGATAACCAAGACGCCGGAGCTGAATTTCGACCTCGCCCACCGGCAGCTCGACGGTCAACGGAGTGAGCCCCAGGAGCACCCCGGAATAATAAACCTCGGCCCCTTGCGGAGCCGAAGCAACCTGCACCGATGCCCGACGACGCGCCGGTGCCGCCGTGACCGAGAGCCGCTGGCCGGGCTCCAGCGTGACTTCCTGCGCCCAGGGCTCAAAACGCGGATCTCCGAGCGACACGGCCAAAGCCCGGCCAGAAGGCACCTCCAGGCGGTGGGGCGTGGAAAAACCGATCAGCCGCCGGTTGATGAGAATTGGAAGGCCGGGGGGGTCACTGAGTACCTCCAGTGTCGCAAAACGCGGTTCCAGCACCACCGGCGGCAACCGCTGATCTACCCCCGCCTGCACCGAGAGATTCAGCACCACCGGCTGGAAGGCATCGCCACCGCTGACCGTCCACTGGTAAGGTCGCGCCCGCTGATAGACCTTGATCGGCTCGCCGGTCATCCCGACCAGCTCCCCGGAGCCGTCGATCACCCGCAGCCGACGATCCGCCGGAACCACCACCCAAGCCCAACTACGCTGAAAATCCAGGCTGATAGATTGTCGCTTCCGTCGCCCCTCGATGGCCACCTCCCGCTCGATCGGCAGAAAATCGCTCCCGGCGTCGGCACGAAGTCGGTAGGTGCCCGGTTCTCGTTCCACCGCCAGTAGCGGGGTCCGCCCGACGGGTGCTCCGTCCAGCCAGACCGCCGCTGGCACCTCCGAGGACACCCCCACCACCCCCTGAGCCGGCACCAGCTCCAGGCTGAAAAAGTTCTCCTCGGTCGGACTGACGGAAATGGCCGTCTCCAGTTTCTCGAAGCCCGGTGCGGCGACCTCCAGTAGATAATCCCCCTGCGCCAGCGCCACCGCCTCCCCAAGGCGATACGGAAAGCGCTGGCCGTCGAGAAAAAACGCCAGCGGGGTCGGCTCAATCTCGATCATCACGGGGTAAGTTCGGACTTCGCCCGATGGAGCTTCCCAAAACAACACCGCGACCCCGACCGACAGCAACAACACCGCCACCGCCACCCCCAGCACCCACGCCCCACCTCGAGGTTGCTTACCAAGCTGACCGGCTGAAAATCTGCCCTGCCCGCCTCCACTCACCGACCTCGACTCCGTCCGCCGAGGAGGTTCAACCCTCGGGTCGCTCTCAGATCGTTGCGGCTTCATCGCGGAAGGGGTGGTTGCGTTGCGGAGGAAGGCTCACAGACGACGTGGAGTTCCATCGGAGGACCCTCCACTGGCACCACGATCTCCTGAAAGACATCCCGGAATCCCTCCCGCTGTGCGACAAGTTGGTAGCTACCAGGCTTCAGGGAAAGCGTCTCGCGGGTGAAAGGTGCCAGAGTCTTGACGCGCCAGATCGTCACCGTCGTGCGACCGTCCGAGGTCAGGGCCAGCATCACCGGTTGCTCCACCAGGCGCTGACGTTCCTTCAGAACCTCCAGGAGCCGCCGCGAGCCGAGATGGTCGGGGTCGAGGGTCAGCGCGTGCTGTTCAATCAACTCGATGCTGTAGGCAAGCTGGGCCGGCGTGGGCGTTTCCGCAGCTTCTCTGGCCGCAATCAAAACCCGCTCAATCTGCCGCTCTTCGCGTTTCCGTCGCCGGGCCGTCGCTACCCCCTCCTGCGCCGCCGCCAGTTCCGGGGCCGATCGCAGCAGCGTCCGAAAAGCCGTCTCTGCCGCGTCCCACTGCCGCGCATCCAGGAAGGCCGTCGCGGCGGCAACCTCCCGCTGGATGACCACCGCCTCGGCCTCGGCCCGCACCAGCGGCTCGATCGCTGCCAACCCCGGTAGGTCAGGGTCCAGGCGCCTCGCCTCCTGCACCGCCTCCCACGCCTCCAGCACGCGCCCCTCCGAAAACGCCGCCTCCGAAAACGCCAGCCGCTCCGCGCCCAACGCTCTTCGTCGGCGCTTCTCGACTTCCTCCAACATCGCCACGGCTGGCTCAAAATCAGCGTCCAAGGCCAAGACCTGACGCAGCCGCCCCTCCGTGACTTCGAGATCGCCCACCGCAAGGCTCCGCTGGGCCGCCTCCCAACCGCGAAAAACCTGGCCCAGTAAGGGTAACCGGGCTTCCCACCGAGCCGCCTCGGCATCCCCCGGCAGGGCATCGCGCAGAAACGCCAACCCATCCCGCACCGCCACTTCGTTACCCTGCCGAAAGCCTTCCTCAACTGCCGCCCGAGCAGCCGCAACGCGCCCCGACAGCCTCTCTTGGCCCGCCGAAAGTGCCGCTGAGCCCCGCTGATAGGCTCCCAGTGCCGCCGAAACATCCCCGGCCGCCACGGCGCTCTCAGCGTCTTGCCGAGCGGCCAAAGCCGCCGAGAAAGCCTCCCGTTCCAGCCGCGCGAGCCCGGAAGTCACCGCCTCCGCAACCGCCGTCTGAAAAACCTGCCTCGCCGGGCCCGTGGCCTCCAGGGCTCGCAAGTAAGCGTCAAAACCCGCCCCGGCCGCCACCGCCTCCCGCAGCGCCCTCACCGTTGCCACCGTATCACCGGCCCGTTGAGCCGAGGCCGCGTCCAGCAGGCGCGTCTGCACCTGGGCTTGAAACCGTAGCACCACCGGGTCAGCCCGGAGGGCCTCCTCCCGGGCCATCGCCGCCAAAATACGTTGCTTAGCCGCCTCTGCGGCGGCAAAAGCCGCTGGCAGGTCATCGCTGGTCACCGTTGAGATCGCCGCTTCGGTCGGCCCGGCGCCAACCGCCTCCGCCATGGGTTGCCCCGGCCCTAAGGCCGAGCCGTCACTCTGCGCCCCTGGCGCCGCCTCGGCCACCGGCTCCCTCGGAGTGTCGGGCGGCGGCTTTCCAGCATCGGAAACCACCACCAGCCACCAGATCATCCCCGCAACGGCCAGCAGGAAAAGCCCAACCATCCCCCAAAGCAACCAGAACCACCCACCCTTACGCCCCGCTTCCTTGATAGAACTTCGGCCACCCTCACCGGCAACCACGGAAGACGGCTGCGGCTCCCGGGCACCCGGTTGCTTCCGCTGGGGACCCCCGGTAGCTGCAGATCCCGCACTGTTGCCACGCTGAAACCGATCCGCAGGCCCACCAGAACTGGCAGCCGAGGTCCCCTCAGGAGGTCGAGAACTGGCGGTCTTCTTGCCCACAGGAATCAACTACCACTGCTAAGCTAAAGTTCCGACGAAGAAAAGCTCCCCGTAACGCGCCAGGTTTCTCCGAAGAAAAAACGCTCCCCCGTTACAAGATGCCCGATTCCTCCCGGTAGATCGCCGCTAAGCGCTCCTTCATCACACCGTATTGCTGCTGCAAGGTTCCCTCCAGGGCCACCACTTCGTTGAACAGGCGCACCGACATCGGCTCCGCCGCCCGGCTCAAGACCTCCGACTGCGCGACCATGTAAGCATGGTGACTCTTGGCCTGCTCCTGCTCCGCCCGGGCCGTCTCGAAGGCCTCCCGAAAGGCCGGGTCGTTGGCGTAAGCCTCCGCCAGGTTAAACCGCAGATTACCGTCCGAATCCACCCGGATCCCCTTCGCTAAAACCATTACCCCGGCCGCCGCGGCGCCGATTGCGGCCCCCTCCCCAGGATCACCGCCCTGACTCCAGACTACCAGCGCGCCGATGGCCGCACCGACGGCCAGGTCCCGGATCGTGCCGGTCGCCGTCGCCGTCCGCCGCTTCGCCAAGGCCCCATCCGTCAGGGCATTGAAACGTGCCAGTGAGCTCCCATACTCCCGCCGCCAGTCAAAATACTGCGGGTAAATCGCCGCGTTGGTCTCCGAAAAATAGGCCCCGAAATCCTCTTGCACAATCCGCAGCTCCTCTTCTGCACTCCGCAGCGCCAACCGATAAAAAGGATCCCCCTCCGCCGGCAAGGACACCAAAGTCGCCTCCCCCCGCCGATTCTCACGCAAGTGGCGGTCAAACGCGACTGGTGCGAGCGCAGCTGCGTAGGCCACCTCCGTCAACTCCCGCTTTGCCCACCGCTCCGTCGGCTTCAACCGTCCCACCGCTCGGGTCAGCTCCGCCAAAAAGTCCCGAAACAGCGGCGCGTAGGGGTCTTCCGTCGCACCCGGTGCGTACGCCTCCATCGGAATCTCCCGAGTAAACACCTTCGGCCCGAGAACCTTTCGGCCAGAACTGTCCTTGACCGTAAAGTTCACGACCAAAAAGTTGCCCGTCGACCGCACGATTTCCCCGTCTACCACCAGGTCATGCACCCCCGCGCCGCCCCGCGCCGAAGGCCGCACCGACACCGACCGAAAATCGCCTTCCGCTACCATGACATCGCGGAGCAATACCGGCAACACGTAAGTCTCGACCTCCCGCAAGGCCCGCGGAGCCTGCTCGACATCCGGCAACACCACCTCCGTCGGCGTCGGCCCTGCAGCCCCGGAACCGCCCGCAGCCAAGGGGGTTGCCGCCGTCGTGGACCCCGCAGGCGCAACAATCTCGTCCTTGAAGGTGAAAAGATTGATCCCGACATCAATATCTGCCGCCGTCACCGGAGCCGACGCCATGCTGTTCTTCAAAACCTCGTTGGAGGCCGAGCTGGTCGTCTGGCAACCCGATAAAAGCAGCCCTGCGGCACCAAAAAGACCCGCCCACCATCCCCAACGGGAACCTCTCGCCTGAATCAGTTGCCGCATCATAAAAGGAAGTCTATCGTTAATGAGGCAACAATGCCAAGACTCGGTTCCACTTTGCCCAAAAGATTGCCCATCACTGAGGCTCACCCCCAGTCAATATCGTCCCGCCACGAGGCCTCCGCGCGTCCGCTCACCCTCTTAACAACATCCTTTCCAAAAATCCGCCTGACGCAATCCACCACACCATGAAAGCCGCATCCCTCCGCCTGACCGCCCTCGCCCTTGGCACCTTCTTCGCCGGGTTCCTCGTCGCACAATTCACCCGTCCCTTTTTCCAGTCGGACCAAGCGAGCCCTACCCAGGGCGGCCCTGCCACGGCACAACGGCCCGAAGAACGGCCAGAAGCCGCAGCCTCTGGAGAGGCCACCACCGCCGCGAAAACCCCCTCGGTGGCCTCCAACGCCGATCGCCCCCCTGTCAAGATCGATCCCGCGGCCCTCCCCGAGGGCATGACCGTCGCCACCGCCGACCCGCAGGCCCTCGAACAACGGGACTTCCAGGACTTCCTCCGTTCCCAACTCAACGACGCCCTGACCCTGCCCGTCGGCCCGCTCCGCGACCGCGAACTGGCCGACCTTTTTCGCCGTTGGGGCACCCTCGACCCCGAGACCGCTCTTTTCACTGCCATTACCCTCGGCAGCCCCCGCAGCGTCCGCGAGGGCATGAGCGCAGCCTTTGAAGGCTGGGCCGCCACCAACCCGGAGGCCGCTCTAGGCTGGCTCCAGCAACACGAAACCGGTTTCACGGCCCAAGAGCTGGGCCAATTCATTATTGCGGGCGTCCGCGGCCTCGCCTCTCAATCCCCGCAAGCCGGTTACGCCTACCTCGCCAGCCTGCCACCGGGAGCCCTCAGCAGTTACAGTGAACGAGAAGCCCTCCGCGAAGTCTCGGCCGCTCTCGCCGCCAGCGGCCAACTATCCGAAGCCTCGACCCTCATCGGTATGCTGCCCGCCAACGCCCGCAATAGCGCCTGGATGGAGTTGGCCAA
>DAIQNO010000038.1:8377-13213 GCA_036788355.1 Opitutales bacterium
GTCGCAAAACTAGCAGGAAAAGCAGGCGCACGGGCAAAATGGTGCCTGGATGGAGTTGGCCAACAACCTCGGGCGTGCCGACCCCCAAGCCGCCATCGCCCTGTTTCAGGGAGAGGAGCCGGGCACCGTAAAGGACGGCTTCCCGGCCCAAGTCGTTCCAGAGTTCATCATCGGCTGGGCCAACGAAGATCCTGCCGCCGCCGCGACCTACCTCTCAGAAGCACCTGACCTGATGACCTCCCAACAGCAACTCGTCCCGATCATCACCCGCCAATGGGCCACCTACGACCTCGACGCCGCCGGGCAATGGCTCAACAGCATGCCCCCGTCCCGTGAACTCGATCGCGCCGTCAGCATCTACGCCATCACTGCCGCGCAAGAAAGCCCCGCCCTGGCCATGGAATGGGCAGAATCAGCCGCCCAATCGGGCCGCGGAAACTGGGCCAAGCGCCGCGTCGCTCAGGAATTCTACCGGCAAGATCCGGAGGGCTTTGAACAATACCTCGCCTCATCCAAGCTCTCCGAAGAAGAAGCCAACCGCCTCCGTCGAGAGGCTGTAGACCCTGACGCCGGGCGCCGATGGTGGTAACCGCCTAGCGGTCTCCACCGCCGCACTCAGCACTTTTACGGGGCCGCTAAGCCGTCTCCCAACGTCTTCCCACAAAAAACCCCTGCCAGAGCAGGGGTTGTTTTTTTCGGTAAAAGCGATGCCGCTGCTTTTGTCGTGTTGCCTCTTATCTGGTTCTCCCGACCGCTACCTCCTATCGCCGTAGGCCTACTGCTTAGTTTAGCAGGGTTTCCCTTAGGCCCAGTCGACTGCCCTAGGCAGAAGCAGCCAGCTTCACCAACACCAGTCCAGCGTGCGACGCTCTACAGATGGTCGTAGTCGCCCTTTTCGATCTTGCTGACCACCACGTAGCTGATGCCCGATTCCTTAGCGAGGGAGTTTTTTGAACGCCCTTCAGCTAAGGCGGCCTTCACCTGATCGCGAAGTCCGGCGGTGACGCGGGTGCGGCGGCGCTTCGTCACGGCCACCGCCTTCTTACGACCGCTCAGCTTCACGCTAAACTTCGCAATCAAGGCATCCACTAGCTGGCGAGGGGTATCATAACCGCTCTCCTTAAAAATCTTCTCCAGCTTGGAGTCCAGCGCATCGAGCCGCTTTTTCTCCTCCAACATGGAAACTAACCTAGCTTCCAAACGTGCTTTCTCTTCCTCAACGGCTCTTAATTCGTTTTCTAAGCTCATGATATTTTGATTGAATGCTGTTAAAGCAGCAGGGTGCTGACGATAGATGAGTCAACAGAGCTGAGTAATGTTCCCGCTTAGCGATTAAATCAAGAACTTTTTTTCTAATTTTTGGCGATTTTTTCCTTTCTCAACCACCACTAAGCTCAACCGTAGGGATTCTACGACTATCCTCCTCGGTTTCCTCCCTCGCTAGGCAAGGGTCTTCTCACAGCACCTTATACTGAGCTGATCGCAAGATTTCCGGCCTCCCGATCTTTGGAAATCTAGACCACCATGCACCTTGCCAAGCTGCTCCAGCTACCCTCAATACACCGCTGCATTCCCTCTTCCGCGACACTTTGCCTTACCTGCAATGGCCTCGTGATTGCCGCTAAACCGACCCACAGAGCCCCTAAGCAGCGGGCCGCAATCCTTCAGCACCCAGATTCACTTTCTGGAACCAAGACCCTGACGCAGAGCAACTTACGACCCGTCAATACCGGTATTTCCCGGCTTGCGACGAAACCCACCGCCCAGAATGCCCACCACACGGCTCTGCCAATAAACAGCGGTGTCTGAGGTCAGCCACCTAGCTTTCCCGATTAAAGGGCGATCTAAGCAGACGGCACCCAACCCAATTCAGCCCTCCGATTTTTCCACGCCAGGCCGCCCCGTAAGAAGCCCGGCCTCGGGCAAGGCGGTACCCTTCCGCGCACCCTCGGATGACGCCAGAGGCCGTTGAACCGACCCATTTTCGGCGATGATCGACTTCTTGGGCAGCCCAGGCCCTTGGCAATAAAAAACCACCCCTTGCGGGGTGGCTAACCACAGTCCACTTCGATCGGCCCGGTTTTTCCGCAGAGCCCCTTCCCGCAAGCAGGTCCGGCAGTAAGCCCTGATACTGACCAGACGGGTTTATTTTAAGTGGCCGACAGGACGGTGGCGATCGCACCGTCTGAAGAACCACGCCCCACCTTCCGGTCGCCAGGCTGAGGCCAGATTAAACCCTTAGTTCAGGGCGGCCCGGCTCGGGCCAGTCCAGGTGAAAGAAGACCCCACGCGGGTGGTCGAGACGCTCATAAGTGTGCGCACCGAAGAAATCACGCTGCCCCTGCAACAGATTTGCGGGAAGTTTTTCACTGCGATAGCTATCGTAGTAAAAGAGGGCGCTGCTGAGGCACGGCGCGGGCACGCCTTGCGTCGCAGCGAGCGCCACAACCTCACGCCATTGGCCCTGCATTCCACTGATGGCCTGGTTGAAATAAGGATCCAACAGCAAGTTCGCCAAATCCGGCTTGGCGGCAAAGGCCTCGGTAATTTTCTGCAAAAAGACCGCCCGGATGATGCAACCACCCCGCCAAATCTGCGCAATTTCCCCAAAATTAAGCTCCCACTGGAACTCTTTTTCCGCCGCTTGGAGGAGTTGGAACCCCTGGGCGTAAGAACAGATTTTGGAGCAGTAGAGCGCAGCGTGCAGGGCCTCCAAGAGGGCTTCACGATCGCCGTGGTAGGTCGGCTGAGGGCCAGTCAGCACGGACGCCGCCGCCACCCGCTCCTCCTTCTGAGCGGACACGCAGCGCGCGAAAACCGCCTCGGCCACCGTCGGGGCGGAAACCCCCAGATCCAGGGCACTAACCGAGGTCCATTTCCCCGTCCCTTTCTGGCCAGCCGTATCGAGAATCTGATCCACCAAGGCCCCGGTGCCCTGCGGGTCTCGCTGCGCGAGCACCTCGGCGGTGATCTCAATCAGAAAGCTGTCGAGCACCCCGGTGTTCCACCGCCGGAAAACGGCGGCCATTTCCGCCGCGTTCATCCCGAGCAGCTTCCGCATCAGGTCGTAAACCTCGCAGATCATCTGCATATCGCCGTATTCGATGCCATTATGCACCATTTTGACGTAGTGCCCGGCCCCGTTGGCCCCGATGTAAGCCGTGCAAGGAAAACCGCCCTTGATGGGCCTGCCCGGCTCCGCACCCAAGAGCGGCTTACCGGAAACAGGATCGACCTTAGCCGCGATCGCCTCCCAGATCGGGCCCAGCTCAGCGTAGGCCGCAGGATCGCCCCCCGGCATCAAACTCGGCCCAAAACGTGCTCCCTCTTCGCCGCCGGATACCCCACTGCCGATAAACCGCAGGCCCTTGGCCACCAGGTCGCGCTCGCGGCGGATGGTGTCATCCCACTTCGCATTGCCACCGTCGATGATGATGTCCCCAGCCTCCAGCAGCGGCACCAGGCTGTTAATCACCGCGTCCGTCGCCTTACCCGCTTGCACGAGAATAATGACCTTCCGAGGCCGCCGCAAAGCCGCCACAAAATCGGCCAGCTCCGGGTAGCCGTCTAAGCCGCCCGGGGTGGCGGGGTTGGCTGCCACAAAGGCCGCCGTCTTCTCCGCTGTGCGGTTGTAAACCGCGCAACGGAAACCGTGGTCGGCGATATTTAACGCCAAGTTTTGGCCCATCACTGCTAAGCCGATGAGCCCGATGTCTGCACTCGCTGTAACCATCTCACGGTTTTCAGAGCAAGGGCCCGACGCGGGCAACTCCAATTTTTAAATCAGGGACTTTCACTGAGTGACTTTTCCGTCGCCGTCAGCCCGACCGGTTGCTAGGTTGCGTCAAGATGACCCTCGCGGAACGCCTGAAATACTACCTCGGCCAAGAGCCGACCGTTCACCCCACCGCCTACATCGCGGCCCAAGCGACGGTGATGGGCGCCGTCACCTTGGGCCCGTTGAGCAGCGTCTGGCCGGGGGCGGTCTTAAGGGGCGACATCAACTCCATCCTAGTCGGGGAAGGCACCAACATCCAGGACGGCAGCGTGGTGCACCTGGCCGACGACTTTGGGGTCGTCCTGGGGGACTACGTCACCATCGGCCACCTGGCCATGATCCACGCCTGCACGATCGAGGATGAGTGCCTAATCGGGATGCACGCGACGATCCTGGATGGGGCCGTGATTGGCACCCGCTCCATCGTCGGCGCAGGCGCATTGGTCACCAAGGGAACCCTGATCCCACCGGGTTCCCTGGTGATGGGAACACCCGCCAAAGTAGTGAGAACCCTCGACCTGGCGGCTCAAGCCGGGATACGCGCCTGGGCGGAAAAATACGTTGTTTCCGCCGCCGCCCACCGAGCCCGCTGGGGATCTCGGTAGGCTGGGCCAGACTTCCAGAGGGCCGGCGCCGGGGGCGCGATGGTGAAAAAGGCCCTAAGCCCTCACTCCGCTTCCGCTGCCGCCGTGATGGCCTTGATCAGCTCGACCGGGATGACGGTCGTAATGGCGGCAGTGCGACCCGAAAGCGTGCCCTCGTAGCGCACCGGTGCGCCAGAATAGGTGAAAGCGCGCAGCTGAGCCGCAGCATCTTCATCAATTTCAGCGAGGGTCGTAGCGAAGGCCCGAGCCGCGCCCTGGGGGTCGACGGTGGCGACAAAGCCGGGAGAAAGATCCCCGAGCGCCGAAGCGACGCTCTGTTCCGACGGGGTGCCGGAAGACAGACTGACCGCCAACGCCTCCAAGGCTGGCATTTCCGTCGCGAAAAGCACGTCCCCGCTCTGCAAGACCAGGAAAACCGTCTGAACCGTGTTCTGGCCGATCTGTGGATTGAGG
>DAIQNO010000039.1:0-13092 GCA_036788355.1 Opitutales bacterium
TCCTGCGTCGCTCCACCCAGGGCTATATCCTTTCGCCCCGTTGGGGCTGGTTGGCCAAAGCCGATAATACGCGCCACGCCATGTCGGCTACCACCTTTCGCCCCGTTGGGGCTTGAAGGCCAAGGCCGTTGATACCCGCCACGCCACTCCACCCAGTTGCTGTCACCTTTCGCCCCGTTGGGGCTGGTTGAACTGGCATATTGGGCTACGAACTTAGCTCGCAGGACACTAGCAGGGATTCTCACTAGCGGAGCAATGGCGTGGGCGCAGACTCAGCCGTGGGTGGGGCCGGTGGTCCGCGGCGGCGGTTAAAAAGTCTCCGTTGCGGTGGCAAAGCGGAGGCCGGTGATGCCAGCGGCGGAAACGGCGTCCATCGCCTTGATGATCGCCCGATGGGGGGTCTCCGGATCCGGGGAGAGGGTCACCTCGGCCTCGGTGCGGTTACTGAGGGCACTCTGCTGGAGTCGGCTCAGGAGGGCCTCCAGTGCGACGTAGCGGGCGGCAGCGGGGTCGTCGAGCGGGTAGTCGTTGACGACGGGCTGGCCGCTGGCGGTCAGGACGACCACCGTCTCGTCGGGGAAAGCAACGGGTGCGGACTGCTGGGCGGTGCCGGGCAGGGAAAAGCCGAGATCGGCCTCCTGCCGCTCGAGGGTCGAGGAGACCATGAAGTAGATTAGCAACAGGAACACCATGTCGATCATCGGCGCGATGGGTGCTTCGGCAGGAGGTTCATCGCCTCTGGGTCGGCGGGCGGCGCGTGCCCCGAGGCGTCCGGAGCTGGGGAGTTGGCGGGCCATGGTCGTTGATTTTTCGCAGGTGGACTTCTCAGCACTTTGAGCGTTGCGTGCCGCCGGGGACTCGCCTTTTATCTTGGGAAGTATGCCGTTAGCGTTAATTCAGTCTGTTTCTGGTCGTTTAGTGCCGATTCCCGGTGATGATGTCGATACTGACCGGATTATCCCGGCGCGTTTCATGAAGTGCGTCACGTTCGACGGCCTAGGCCCTTACGCGTTCTATGATGCCCGCTTTGAGGAGGATGGTCGCCCCAAGGCCCACCCGCTGAACGAGAAACGCTTTGCCGGGGCCAGCATCATGCTGGTGGGGAGCAACTTTGGCTGCGGGAGCTCACGTGAGCACGCCCCGCAGAGCCTGCACAAGGCGGGTTTCCGGGCCTTTATCGGGCAGTCTTTCGCGGAGATTTTCTTCGGGAATGCGACCACGCTGGGGATGCCTTGCGTGACGGTCAGCGTGTCCGACCATGCCCGCCTGGAGGCAGCGCTGGCGGCAGAACCGGCCTTGGAAGCCACCATCGACGTGGCGGGGTTGCAGGTTCACTTTGGCGACCTGGTGGTGCCCTGCGAGCTGCCGGCCAGCGCCCGCGAGGCCCTGATTACCGGCATCTGGGATCCCATTGCCCTGCTGCTGGACGCCCCGGACGCCGTAGCCGCCAAGGCCCTGGAGTTGGGTTACGTCGCGTAGCCGCGGTGGGGCGTTACGGTTGGGCGGCCAACCGATCCCTCCATTTTTCATAACTCCGGCTTTTCCGCCGCAGCCGGAGCCTCTCCAGGGGAACTCTGGCGGACGGATGGGCTCTGAGGGAGAGTCGGGTGGGCCAGCGGTTCGACGTTGTCGGGATTGATGGTGGAGCTTTTCAGACAGTTTTTCGGCCTCTCGGGGGCTTATTTATGAATGATGGTCTCAGCGAGTTTCTTTCTGGTGCCGGTTGGTTTCTTTACCCGCTGTTGGCGTGCTCCTTGGTCGCCGTGGTGGTGATCTTGGAGCGTCTGCTAGCCCTCCGCGAGGCCGAGGTGTTGCCCCCGGCCCTGTTGCAGCGGGTGATGGCCGGGAGGGTCGGCGCGGGTGCCGCACCGGCGGTGAGTTGGGAGCCTTCCCCCGCAGCGTCCGACCAGAAATCCGCTTTGACGAGCCGAGCCTCTGCCGCCGAGAGGCTGGTGCATTTTATGGAGGTTCATCGCCCGGAAGCCGACACCCTGAAGGCTTTTGCTTGGTTGGAAATCACCCGCCTGGAACGCGGCCTGTATCTGCTCGACATCGTGGTGGGGGCGGCTCCGCTGTTGGGGTTGCTCGGCACGGTGGCCGGCCTCGTGCAGGTTTTTAGTGGTATTGACCCGGCCACCGGCCTGCCGGACGCGCTGGTCTTTGTCGGGGGGATTGCCATGGCCCTCTCGACGACGTTGCTCGGCCTGGCCATCGCGCTGCCAGCCCTGATCGGCAGCGGCTACCTGCACCGGCGGGCCGACCTGCTGGCCGCCAAGCTCAACCTCCTGACCGAGCGCCTGGTCGAGCTGCTGCCAAGAGAAGAGGCTTCGGAAGTTGACGCAGGTCGTTGACCTGTCTCAATGGGGGGCCGCCTCGGCAGTCTCCGCCCGGCCCACCATGCTGGCCAGCCGCCCGGAGGAAGCCGGTTCCGGGCGCCGGCCAGGCGCAACCTCGGGTCGACCTCGGGAAAGTGGCTACGGCCTTGCGGCAGGGGCCATTTCAGTGCTGGGTAGAGTGATGCTGACAACCCCTTTCGCACCTGCCGAAGCACCACTTCCCGGCCCGGCCTCCCATCGGGCCGCCGGGCTAAGCCCACTTCAGGATGCCGCGGTCCGTGGCGACCACCCCGACGCGGAAAGCACGGTCGCCGTCGGGAGGTCTTGGACGGATGACGAGGTGGCTGCCTGGCGGTCGGAGTTTCCGATCCTGGCGACCAAAGTGGGCCGCCACCCGCTGATTTACTTCGACAATGCGGCCTCCTCGCAGCGCCCGCAGGCCGTCATTGACCGTCTGAGTCGTTACGCCTCGGCGGAGCACGCCAACATCCACCGCGGGGTGCATCACCTCAGTCAACTGGCAACCACCGCTTACGAGGAGTCCCGCCAGACCGTGGCCCGCTGGCTCGGCGTCGCGGACAGCCGCCAGGTGATCTTTACCCGCGGCACCACCGAGGCCATCAATCTGGTGGCGGCGACCTGGGGCCGGCAACACGTCCAGGCTGGTGACGAGATTCTGCTGACGCAGATGGAGCATCACGCCAATATCGTGCCGTGGCAGCTCTTGGCCGAGGCGGTGGGGGCTAAGGTGGTGGTGGCACCGGTGACGCCGGAAGGGGCCGTCGATCTGGCCGCCTGGGAAGCCCTGCTGAGCCCCCGCACGCGCCTCGTCGGCCTGGTGCACACCTCCAACACGCTGGGCACGGTGAACCCCGTCGGCGCGATGGTCGCAGCGGCTCGCGCCCACGGCGCGGTGGTGCTGGTCGATGGGGCCCAGGCGGTGCCCCACGGAAGGCCCGATCTCCCGAACTTCGACCCCGACTTCTTCGTCTTCTCGGGTCACAAGGTCGGCGGGCCGACCGGCATCGGCATCCTCTACGGTCGCGCCGAGCTGCTCGAAGCGATGCCGCCGTATCAAGGCGGGGGCGACATGATTGAGCGGGTCAGCTTCTCGGGCACCACCTACCGGGGCATTCCAGAGCGCTTTGAGGCCGGCACGCCCAACATCGAAGGGGCCATCGCGCTGGCTACGGCACTAGACTTCATGGACCGCCTCGGAACCCCCGCGATCCGGCAGCGCGAGGGCGAACTCGGTGCCTACTTCGCGGCGCGCCTGGCCGAAATCCCCGGCCTCCACCGCTACGGCACCACCGAGCCGCGGGTGCCGATCTTCTCCTTCAACCTCGCCGGGGCGCACCCATCGGACGTGGGCACCATGCTCGACCTCGATGGCATCGCCGTCCGGACGGGGCACCACTGCTGCATGCCGCTCTGGGAGCACTACGGCGTCCCTGGGACGGTGCGGGCCTCCCTCGCCTTCTACAACACCACTGCCGAAATCGACACCTTCATGGCCTCCCTCGACCGCATCCGCCGCCGCCTGACCTAAACCGCGACCTCTGCCAACGCCTGGGACTACCCCGGAGGAGCGGAACGCCGCGTCTTCGCGGAAAACAGAAAACGCGGGCCGAGGGAGCAAGCCGGTTGGAGAAATGGCGGGCGTAATCAGGCCGTCGGTGGGTTGCCTTGTTGGATTGAGGTTTCTTCAGTGGCGACCTCAGGGGCGCGCTGCACGACCAAGGTGAACGCTTCGCGTTGAACGACGACAATGACATCTCCCACATCCAGGTAGCCTTGGGGCACCGATGCCGGGTAGCGTTCACCGTCCACCTCGACTTCACCGGAGGGGCGCAGGGGCCGCGTCACGGTGCCGGTGCGCCCAATCAGCGAGCGGCTGGCCGCGAGGTTTTCCGCCACGACATCGTCCCCGGCGCTGCCGACCATAACAAAGCGGCGCCCCCAACCGGTCTGAGGTAGGAGTTTGGCGGCGATCAAGATGCCCACCAACGTCATCGCCATGATGACCACGACCCTGGTGAAGCCGTCACCAAGATCACCTCCCGTGACCTCGGGTAACCCGCCGGTCGAAGACGGCCAGACGTTGGCCAACATCCAGACCAGGCCCACCAGCACCGAGACCACCCCACCGAGCGCCAAAAATCCGATCCCCGGCACCAGGAAAATCTCCGCAATCAGCAGCAGCAGCCCCAGCCCAAGAAAGATCAGCGGCTCATACCCGGCCAAGCCCGCGAAATACTGGCTGAAAAACACCGCCACCAGCAGGGCGATCCCGACGCCGCCGATGACCCCGAAACTCGGCGTCTTGAACTCGATGAACAAGAGCAGTAGGCCCAGGCTGGCCAGGACTCCCGCGTAATCGCCGAACCACTTGGCGAAAGACTCCGACCAACTCAGCTCGAAGGCCTGCACGGTGTAGCCATCGGCCCCAAAACGGTCGGCCAGCAGCTCTTCGACGGTGGAGACGATGCCGTCGGCCAAGAGCGGCTGCGGGGGGCGTCCGAACTCGCGGACGGCTTCCTGGGCTGTGATGTTCATCAACTCGCCGGCCTCGGTCAGCAGCTCACCGTCGATAATCAGCTCAAACTCCAGCTCGGCCATGGCCCGCATCACGTCCTCGCGGTAGCGATAATCGGCCGTCGCCGAGCGCACCCGGGCGTTCACCAGACTGCGGAACTTGGCCTTCATGGAGGGCGCAATCTCACCGCCGTCGCCCGAGACCAGCTCGGCGGAGCCCATCGTGCCGGCGGGGCTAAAGTAGATGTGATCGCAGACGATCGAGAGGAAGGCACCGGCCGAAATGGCCTTGTTGTTCACGTAGGCGATGGTGGTGCCTTGAAAGCGCTCCAGCGCCTCCATCATCTCGATAGTCGTGAAGGCGGAACCGCCGTAGGTGTCAATTTCCAACACCAGGGTGTCGATCTGGTTTTCAATCGCGCTGCGGATCGCCCGGCGCAGAATATAGAGTTGCGGGTCGGCAATCGGGCCCTCAATCGGCACCACATAAACGCTGCGCGGGCCATCGCTGACCGTCTCAGCCGACTTGCGCGAGGAGTCCTTGGTGGTGTCCGCCACGTCCGCTGGGCCTTCTACGGCGTCTCCCGCGCCCGAGGACGCCCCGGCGTCGGACGGTCGCGCTTTCGGATCCAGCCGGGTCGCGGCGTTGGCGGCGTCGGCCCCGAAGCGGTCGCGCAGGAAGGATTCCAGGTCGGGATGGAGTGCCGTCGCCAGCAGGGGAACTCCTTCCGCGCGTTTTGCGGCTTCGGTGCCGGTCAGGACGAGATTTTCCCCAGAATTCTTGTCTAGGAGGCCCTCGATCTCCATCGACCGGTCTGGTTGCAGGAAAGCCCGGGTGAGATCGAGGCGGTGCGGCACCTGGGGCAGCCCGGCGCGGATCCGCGCCTGCATCACCTCGGTGATAGCCATTTCCCCGAGGCTCACCACCACCCGATCCCGCAGATAAACTTCATCGGACGAGAGCAGCAAGATCGTCCCGCTGCCGACGACATCGCTGGCCGCGAAAACCACTAGTGGCCCCGGCCAGCCTTGCAGCGCATCGCGGAGCAAGAGTGCCTCGGCGACCCCCGCCGCCAGGCCGAAATACTCCTCTAGCACGACCACCAGCGGGCGCACGTTTCTTTCCCCCCCCGCGCTGGTAGGATCGGCGGTGGCCTCGACCTCAGCGGCGGCCTGCCACGAGGCCAGGGCAACCCGCAGGTCAGCGCTTTCCTTCCGGGAAAACTCCCCCTTTAACGTCAATACGTAAGGGCTTTCCAGCGATATCGGCCTCTCGGGAGTGGCTTCTTGGGTCGCCGTGATAACAGCCGCCTCACTGGCCCCAGTGGGTTCCGAGACCTGATCGGGGGAGGCAACGGCGCTCGCTACAAAGAGCGAGCAGCCGATTAGAAAGCGAGGAAAGTCAGAAAGGCGGAACATTATCTCAGAAGGTTGCTCCGTGATCGCGCGGGCTGCAAGTCGATACCCGCAAACTGCCGACCCTTTTCGATGGACATTCTGCTGAAGGAACCATCAAGGACGCTTCGAGAGGTAGAGACCGGGCACGTCCTTAAAAACGGCCACGGAATCCGTGACGTTCCGTGTCACCCACTACCCCAAGCCCGAGACGGGAGAGTCGCCTCGGACACCTTTTTATGGCAGAAAGCCATAGCCTTGAGGTCGCAAGATGACCTGGGCGCGAGGCCATCGACCGCCAGCCAAGCTAGACCAGCTTCTTTTTATGGCGATTCTCGTGAGAACGCTTCCGCCGCTTGTGCTTATTCATCTTCAACCGGCGCTTTTTTTTGAGATTACCCATGGGAGCTTGTTATCTTGGATCCAGAAAAACCAGAATCAACTCACAATCTCGGCAGCTCGTAAAGGCTAAAATGCACCAGAGGGCGGAAAAAGTTCCGTTCTTTGGAGATTCCGGCCTGAAGTCGCGTCGCATCCTGGGGAAATCGAGGCGGCTTCCAGTGAAAAGGGCCTCCTGTAGCCGAACTTCTGGGTCGGTGGCGGGCGTCCGGGGCTATTGGGGGCGTTGTGGCAGAGAAACGGGGCGCGGCGGGTGGCTCCTCCGGCTGGTCGCCGGTTCCCCGACGGTGCCAGCGGGTGACGGGGTCCCAGCTTGGGGAAAGGCCGCCTGGGAAGACGCGGTCCCCCGAGGTGCTACCACTCCGTGGGGCGGGCTGACGGCCATCGGGGGGTGTTGGATCAGACGGTTGAGCAACCAGCCCACCCCCACGAGGTCGTACAGGCCGCGCCACGCGCGAGACCAGTTTGAGTATTTCGAGACGCCCGCGACCCGCGGACGGTGGTTCACCGGCACCTCTACCAGGTGATAACCGGCGTGGCGGAAAATCGGCGGCAGGAAACGGTGGAGGCCGTTGAATGGCACCAGCACCGCCACGGCAGAGCGGGGAAAGAGCTTCAGTGAGCAGCCGGTGTCACTGATGCCGTCGCGCAGCAGCGCTTGGCGGATGGTGTTGGCCACGCGGCTGGCGGCGAGGCGGTGCCAGCGATCCTGCCGCTTCTCTCGTCGCCCCACGGCCACGGTCATGGGGTGCCCCTCCAGCGCCAGACGCAGCTTGGCAAAGTCGGCGGGGTCATTCTGGCCGTCGCCGTCCATGGTGCCGCAGAACTGGCCGTGGGCGTGCTGTAGGCCATAGTAAATCGCCGCACTTTGGCCACAATTTTTCGCCAGCCGCAGCCCGGTGACGCCCGGCTGCCGCTGAATCGCCGCCCAGGTGCCGTCGGTCGAGCCGTCGTCCACCGCAATAACCTCGGCCGTTGGCTGGGCGGCCCGGGCTTCGGCCAGCACGCGCTCGACGTTCTCTTCCTCGTTGAAAAACGGGATGACGATGGAGAGTTCAGGGCGGCTCATGGCGGGAAAGCGGGTCGGGATAATGGCACTGTCTGGGGTCGGGGTGGGGCCTGGCGGGATGGATTTAGGGCGGCTTGGCGCGGTCGATGGTGGCAAAATCTGGCCGCAAAAAAGCGCCAGTCGGATTGCCCAGACTGACGCTGTCGGAGGTGGCTGTCACCCCGATTTATTGGCCGCTGCTGGCCTTCTGCCAGGCTACCTGCGGCGCCACAGACCCAGCCCGGCCAACAGGGCGACGATCACCGGTGCTGCTGCGGGCTCCGGGATGACCCGGAAGGTGAAGGTGTCGCTCGTGGTGAACTGGCCGAGGGTCTGGTGCGTCCCAGAGGCTCCGAGTTCGACCGTCCAGGTTCCTGGCTCCGTAAAGCCCCAGAAGTAGTGGTCGTGGTCGCCAATCGGCATTAAGAGAGTGTTGTCAGACGTCGTGGCGGCGGCGTTGGTCGAGGAAAAGTAGAAAGCATTGGGGAAACCGAGTTGGAAGACCGAAAACGTCCCGCTGCCGGAGGGCGAGGTTGCCCCGAGCAGAGAAAAGGTGATCGGCGAGCTCCAATCGGCGGGGTCTAGCTCTTCCGCCGCGATGCCCAGGAAGGGGACGGTGTTGTTGCCAGGGTTGCCCTGCGGCAACAGCCAGATGTCGTCATCCATGTTAACGCCGGCCGCTGGCAGGGCCATCGGGGCGGAGGTCAGGGTGCTCGATGGGACCACGATGAAGATGTCGCCCGCCTCAAACTCGTCATCGGCGGTCAGAGGGGTGCCGTCGATCACGGCCCCGGTATGGAAGTGAAAGTGAAACTCCAGCTCGGTGCCCCCGTGAAGCTCCACTCCGATGTCACCGTGGCCCCCCGTGTAGGGCAGCTGGGCGATCAGCGGCGTTGTCGAGCCCGCCGCCAGGGCGAGGGTTCCGATGAAGAGGCGCGTAAAGATGGTCTTTGAAGTGGTCATAGAACGGTAGTCTTGGCCCCCGCCGCCGCGCTGTCAACCTTAATGCAAGAATGTTGCAATAAAAATCTGTTGTGGTCGCCTTCGCGTCGGCGCGGCGTGGCGTTCCGCCGATCCTCCTGATGCAGAGGTCCGTCCGGACATGGTCACGGGGAGTCACGCGGCTGACGACCCTCTGCGGAAAACTCCGCCCCTGGCCGGGCAAAATCCGCTCCTAGCGGGCGAAGTCCGGTTTCGGCGGGGCGAAACGGCAGGCGCAGGATCACGGTGGTGCCCTCCCCCAAGCGGCTGGAGATAGTCGAGTCTCCCCCGTGCAGCGAGATGATGTGGCGGACAATGCTGAGGCCCAATCCCGTGCCGCCGTGTTCCCGAGAACGACCCTTATCGACGCGATAGAAGCGCTCGAAGAGGTGCGGGAGATCGTTCTCTGGCACGCCACAACCATCATCGCCGACACTGAGGATCAGGTGTTGGCCCTCCCGACGTCCCGCGATCGTGAGCTTGGTCATTCCCTTGGCGTAGCGGAGGGCGTTATCGCAAAGATTTTGCAAGACTTGGTGGATTTTTAGCGGATCGAGCTCCAGCCAGTGAGTTTCCGCCGCTAAGTCCACCAGGATCTTCACGCCCGGAGCCAGGCCGCGCTCCTGTAGGGTTTCCGTCAACTCCTGCACGAGGCCCGGCAGGTAAACGGGCTCCCATTCTGCCTTCTGTCGGCCCGATTCCAGGCGAGAGAGCATCAGGAGATCCTCCAGCAGGGCGTTGAGGCGGATGGTGTTGCGGCGGATTTTCTCCAGAAAAATCCGCTGGTTTTCGGGGCTTACGTCGTCGCCCTCGTCCAGCAGAGCCTCGGAAAACCCCTTAATCACCGTGACCGGGGTGCGGAGTTCGTGGCTGACGTTGGCGACAAAGTCGCGCCGCACGCGCTCCAATTCGACCATCCGGGTAATGTCGTGCAGGATGAAGATGGCGAGAGTCTCCCCTGGGGCCTCGGCGTGGGGGAAGAGCGAGGCGGCGACCTCAAAGTGCTGGTGCTTGCGGCCGCGGATAATCTCCACAGTGCGGCGGTTGGGCGCCGTTCCAGCCCGGAGGCACTCCATCAGGTCAAAAAACTCAGCGCTGGGGATCACCGACTCCATCCGCAACCCCTGATAGGAGTTATCCAGCTCCAGCAGTGATCGCGCGGCCTGATTGGCCAGCACCACGCGGCGCTGCTCGTCGGTGATGAAAACCGCCTCGGCGAGGTGGCTAAGGGTGGTCTCGATCTGCTGAAGGTAGCTGCGACTCTGTTGGGTGGAGCGTTCAGACTCGGCCAGCAGGGCCGTGGTGACGCTAACCAGCCGGGCCAGTCCCAACCGGTCGGCCCACCGACCGGGGCGGACGAAGAGGTAGGTCAACCGGCGCTCCAGTTGCGAGGCCAGCTCGGAGAGAAAGACCCGCAGCCGCAGCAGTCGCCACAGCAACACGCCGTTCACCGCCAGCGAAATCATCAACAGAAACGTCACCACCGTCGTCCAAGGTCTCCTATTCTGCCGCAAAACGCGATCACCTTAGCAGGCATCCACCTTGCGAGGGCTCCGTCCGTAGTCACGCTTCGAGCCAGCGATCACGCGTCGAGCACCCGGTAGCCCACTCCGCGCACCGTCTCGATGATGTTGGCTTCTGGCCCCAGCTTCTCCCGCAGGCGCCGGATGTGGGTGTCCACCGTGCGCGTTTCAATGTCGGACTCGTAGTTCCAGACGTTGACCAGCAGGTTCTCCCGGCTCTGCACCCGCCCTTTCCGCTCCATCAGCAGCCGCAGGAGCTTAAATTCGGTCGCCGTGAGGTCGATTTCGCGGTCATCGACCAGGAGTTGGTGGCAGTCCACGTCCACCGTCACGCGCCCAATCTGAATCCGTGAGGAGCCAGGTCGCTCGACCTTGGAGGCCAGGCGATGAAAAATCGCCGAGATGCGCAAAATCAGCTCGCGGGTTTCAAAAGGCTTGGCAAGGTAGTCATCGGCACCCGTCTCAAAGCCCTTAATTCGGTCATCCGGCTCACCTCGCGCCGTCAGGAAGATGATCGCGGTATCCTTCATCAGCGGGTCTGAGCGGAGCATCCGACAGACCTGCAGCCCGTTCATTTCGGGCATCATGATGTCCAAGACGACCAGGTCCGGCTTGAAGTCGCGAGCCGTGCCCATGATCAGCAGGGGGTCGTTGATCGCGGAGACTTCGTAGTTGGCATGCTGGAGTTTATAGCGCAACAGGTCGGTGACGTCCGGCTCGTCGTCAACCACCAGAATCTTGCGCTTTGGGACAGCTCCGGCCAACACCATGCAGCGATGGTTGAAGCACTGCGCCTCGACCCTTGCCAACGTAAAAATACCTCTGAGGTGAAAATACCCTCTCAATTTCAAGGTAACGCCCCAGTTTTCCGCTACCTTCGGTGCCGTGGGGGCGGCCCTGGCCGCTCGGAGGGGGGCCTCGTTGGCTGCTCGGTTGGGCCGCGTTGAGACGTCGTTGTGAGGCGGGTGCGTCGTTGTCGCTTGGCAACCAGGCCCTGGGCGTTGCAGAGTGGCGTTTATGGAGGACGGGGAACAGGAAAGTCCGCAACGGGGTGCAACGGCCGGACGATCAGACGGTCACCGTTGTCTGTGGGTGCGAGGCGCGTTGGTGGTCGATCCCGTGGCGGGAACCGAGGTTCTCGGCGACTTGTGGGTGCGCGATGGCCGCTTTGTCGAGTCGCTGACGGCGGCGGAGCGGGACGGTGCGGAGGTCATTGAGGCCCTCGGACGGGTGGCCTGCCCAGGCTTTATCGACCTGCACTGCCACCTGCGAGAGCCCGGCGACCGCCCTAAGGAAACCATCGCCAGCGGCACTCGGGCCGCGGCCGCCGGAGGATTTACCACCTTGGTGGCCACCAGTAACACCAAGCCTCCGGTGGACAATGCCGGAACCCTCCAGCTTGTCAAAGATGCCATCGCCCGCGATGCCGTGGTGCGCGTGCTGCCGACGGGGTGCCTCACCGTGGGTCGCCTCGGGAAGCTCCTCGCGCCGATCGGGGGGTTGAAAAACGGCGGGGTCGTAGCGGTGGGTGACAGTGGGCACTGCATCCAGGACAGCGAAATCATGCGGCGGGCCGTAGAATACGCGGCGATGTTCGGACTGGTCGTTTTTGACCGCCCAGAAGATGCCTCGCAGACCGCCGGTTGCCAGATGAACGAGGGTGAGTGGTCGCTGCGTCTGGGGCTGCGCGGAATGCACGCCTCGGCGGAAAACGTGATGCTCTCCCGCGACTTGATCTTGGCCGATCACTTCAAGGCCCGGCTGCACCTGCACAGCATCAGCAACCGCTGGGCCGTGGAAGCCGTTAAGCGGGCCCGAAGAAGGAAAGTTCCGGTGACGGTGGATGTCACCCCCCACCACCTCAGCCTCACCGACGCGGCCCTAGTCGGCTATAATACTAACCGCAAGACCGTCCCACCGTTGCGGACGGAGGACGACCGCCTGGCTCTCATTAAGGGCCTGAAGAAGGGGCACATTGCCTGCATCGCCACAGCCCACGCGCCGCACACCGTCAAGGAAAAGGACCAGGCTTTCGATGATGCCCCTTTTGGGGTGCTGGGCCTGGAAACGGCGCTACCCATCTGCCTGGAGAGTCTGGTGCGCTCAGGCGTGATGACCCTGGCTGAAATGGTCGCCTGCCTGACCATCCGGGCGGCCAAGGTGCTGGAACTGCCCTACGGCACACTGACCCCAGGAGCCTCGGCGGATTTCACCCTCTTCGACCCGGAGGAGTGCTGGCAGGTCACGGCAGAAGCGCTCGAAAGTCGCTCCCACAACAGCCCCTGGCTGAACCAGGAACTGCGGGGGCGGGTCTGGCGCACCTACTGCCAAGGGCGCCTGGCGTGGGACCGTGACGTGGCCGCCGCCGAGCGCACCGCACGGGCGGCCCGCCGCACCCAGCAAGAGGGCGTCCAGGCCACGAAACGCCCCGCCGCCGTCGCCCTTCATGACCCTTCCGCAGAATGACCACCGCTGGACTGCCGCTGGCGACCTGTGTCGCCGACATCCTGGCCATCGGGATTTTGCTCATCGGGTTCGCCGCCCTGGCGATTGAAGCCGTGAAGACCTTTCCACGGCGTCACCGCTCCACGGAGCAGCAACCGGATGGCGGCGCGGGCTTCCTGGCACCGTGCCAACCATCCGCACCGCCAGGTTGGGCCGTGCCCGCGCTCTCCTGGCGCAGTTATGGAGCGGTCGCCTGGCTGGGGATGTCGCTGGCCTGGCTGGTCGGCTGGATGGTCGCCCCGGCCGCCGCCTCGCTAGAAGCGGTGGATCCTTTTCTGCCGACCGCCCTCGTCGCCGGCCTGATGCAGGGCACGCTCCTGGCCTATTGCCTGCGGGGAGCCGTTCACCACCCGGCCAGGGTGGCCTTCCA
>DAIQNO010000040.1:0-13018 GCA_036788355.1 Opitutales bacterium
AGCGCCTGTGGAGGGGGAAACGGGGCCGCAGTGGGAAGATTGGGCCAGCACAGCGGTGAAGTGCTGGCGGGTCAGTGACCGTGGTCAGCCTAAGGGCTGGTATCATGCAGAGGCGGCCCAAGGCCAGGTGCGGCGCGATGCAGCCGATTTTGTCGAGCGCCTCCGGCGGCGCGGGCGGGCGCATCGGGGACGGGCACTTTACGGAGCCGACGGGGCGCCGACGGGGGCGACGGCGCCGCTGCTGGTGGTCGCCCCCTACGACGCGGAACTTTTCGGCCACTGGTGGCATGAGGGCCCGGACTGGCTGGAAGCGGTTTTCCGGGCCATCGAGGCGACCGATGGGGAGGTGGTGGCCTGGAGCCTGGAGCAGTGGCAGAGGACCTTTCCCGGCGGCCAAGCGACGCCGTCAAGCTTGCCGGGGCCGTGTTCTTGGGGCCAGGGCGGGGACTTTCGCCAGTGGCTGGATCCCGAGGTCTGGCCGTGGTGGGCCCAGCTTGCCCAGGCGGGCACCGATGCCGCTCTGGTGGCCGCAGCTCGGCAACTGCGGAGCCTGACTGTCGACCTCAAAGCGGACTCCCCGCTGACCCAGCGGGCGCGAGCCTGGTTGCTGGCCCAGGCGTCGGATTGGCCCTTTATGGTGGCCAACAATACTGCGGCGGAGGTCGCTCTCACCCAGTGGAGAGCGCTACAGTCCGCCTTTTCGGGCTGATCCGCCAGCGGGGGGCGTTCTGCGCGTCACTGAAGGCGTTCCGCCGCTTCTCGTAGGGGGGAGGACGTTTTTTTCGCCAAAATCCACCGTTTTGGCTGAAAGGCTCGGCGGTGGGAACCGACCACCCCGGTGTCTTGACAGTATTGTTTCAATCGATCGTTAACGTGACCTCGCTACGGCAATTCCGGAAGCGTCCTTGTTCCTAGTTAGTCAAGTTCGGTACGCTTGCGCTGAAGAGCCTTTTACTGCAGATTCTTAATCATCCCACCCAAAATATCTCCATGAAGATACGAAATGTCCCTCTTTTTTTGGCGGCCCTGATCTTGGGACTGACCACAGCCTGCGGTCAGGCCACGGGGCCTCTGGCTCCGACAACCCTCAGCGCGGAGGCCCAACCCGGCGTGCCGGCAGGATGGATCACCAATTACGCCGCGGCTCTCAAGTTGGCCAAGGAGCAAAATCGGGTGGTTTTGGTAGAGTTTACCGGTTCAGATTGGTGCCCACCTTGCAAGTATCTGAAGAAGGAAGTGCTGGACACAGCTGAGTTTAAGGAGTTTGCAGCGGAAAACGTGATCCTGGTTTACCTGGACTTCCCGCGCAACATCCCGCAGACGGCGGCTTTGCGGGCCCAGAATGAGGCGTTACAGGTTAAGTTTGGCGTTCAGGGTTATCCGACGATTTACCTGGTGGGCGCCGATGGGGTCGTCATCGGTCAGACGGGGCTTCGCCGGGGCTCGGCGGCTGATTACGTGAAGCATCTGAAGGAGTTGATGGGGGCGGCTGGCTGAGCCGGTTCGGTGGCCCGGGTTCAGCTAAATGTCGGTGATCGTTGCCCTCGGGAAACGAAACTGCGCTCCATCAGTTCCCCTGCTAGCGGGCATTTCGCCCGCTTTTTTGTGGGCCCAGGGCGGCTTCAGGTGACCGTTTAGGCCGGTGCCGGTGGCTCGGGGCACCACTTCTGACCTTGCATGTTCGATGAGAGCGGCGGTAATTTTCTTGAGAATGGCCTACGCTCCGCACTTTTTGGTGACCAACGACGACGGTATCGACTCTCCTTTTTTGCGGAGTTTGGCCGATGCGCTGGCTAAAGTGGGCCGCGTGACGGTCGTGGCCCCGGCAGCGGAGCAAAGCTGGATCGGCAGGGCCATTTCCCGGCATCGCCCCCTGGAAGTGACCGAGGCACCGGGCTTTGCGGGCCTGGCCTACGCGGTTACCGGAACGCCCACCGACTGCGTGAACCTGGCGCTGCACCGGCTGTTGCGGGACGATCCGCCGGACATGGTCTGCTCGGGCATCAACGTGGGTTACAACTGCACGATGCCGATTCTACTCAGCTCGGGCACTTTTGCCGGGGCGGTCGAGGGGGCGGCGGTCGGGCTGCCCGCTGCGGCCTTTTCTCTGGTCGTCAGTCCTGAGACCTACCTGAGCCGGGAGCGTGGGGAGGAGCGCGTTGACGCGGGAACGGCGGCTGCGCTGGCCCATGCGGCGGAGCACGCTGCACGGCTCTCGTTGGGCATCCTGGAACGTCGCCCGTCGTCGGGGGCTCTGGTTGACAATGTCAACTTCCCGATCTTGACCGAGCGGGATACGCCCGTCGAAATCACTACGCCGATGTGGGCTCCCGTGCCTGGCTGGTTCGTGAGGCAACCGAGTGGCAGTTTTCGGTTCCAATACCCAACCTCGACCGGCTCGCTGGTCGCTAGCGGCGACCTCGCCTGCGTGATGGGCGGGGCCATCAGCCACAGCGTAGTTAACCTGCGAGCTTGGTCCGATCACGAAACGGTATCTTGAGACGGTCTAGCCGCAGTTTACTGTCAGCCGTGGCTCCGTGAAGACACAGATTGACGGTTTTAGGGCAGAAATAACCCCACTACTTTCACGGAAAACGCCGTGCCCGCGATTTCTGTAACCGCTCCTAGCCGACTGCCTGTCCGCGTTGGGAATTGCGTTCCCGCTCGTCGAGATACTGCTCACGGCGGTTGAGGTCATCGCGGAGTTGCTCAAGTTCGGTCTGGAGGACCTCCTGCTTTTGAGCCTTTTCAAAAAGGGCCGTTTCGCCGATTTCCAAGAAGTTCTCGCGTTCTTCCAGCACCTTGCGGGCTTCGACGATGGGTTGCTTGAGGTCGTCCACCAGAGCCTGAAATTGCTTCACTTGGCGGGCTAGTGATTCCATCTGTCGCCGCAGATCAGCGATGATGTCCGGATCCACCTTGGCCTTCTCGACGGCGACGCGGGCGGTCTCGAACTCCACGACTGGGGCCGAGACCACGCGGGTGGCGACGGTTTTCTGAACCACCTTGGGGGCTAAGCGGGCAACCCGGGGCTCGTCCTGTTCGAAAATCAACCACTCGGCGTTCTTGTCTTCTGCTTTGCTGACGTGGAGGACTGAGACTTGGCGATCACCGCTTTCATCCTTGAAGCGGCTGATATCCGGGAGACTCATCACGGTGTCTTGGATGTCGCCATCCACGGCCACCCACCAGGAATCCTCCGCATCGTGCTTGATGATCCAACGCTGTAGTTCTTTCAGAATCATGGGGCTTGGGGTAGGGGTGAACGGAGAGCAGGCCGGGGGGTAGTCCGGAGGGAACTGCAAAAAAGAAAAGCGAAAAGCGAAAGCGCTTGGGGCGCAGCTACGGCGGGGGTTAAAATGAAAAGGCGCTTGGGTTTTGGTCGGGCGGCGGGTTGCGGGAAAAGAGGGAGAGTGCTAGCCCCTAATTGATAATTTCGGATGCTTTAATGAGAAGTTAAGCATTTTTTACGCCCAAAAATCCTTTTGGTCAAGCATTTTTAGGGATGATACGGTCATCCTCTGGGGAAGGCTTACCACTCTCGGGCTAGAAAAATTACCCTTAGTTCGGGGCCGACATCTCGTTTCCTACAACTAAAATAGGCCCCTGTAATCGGGGCGTCAAGCGCATCTGAGCGGTTATTGGGCTTCGTGCGGATGACGGTAGCATTCCGGGCTTGCCAAGGTGAGCCATCGGTTGCTCTCCTTACTCTCGTTCGCGGTCCCGCAGTCTCCATGATGCCTATTTTGGCCAGATTTTGGTTTCAATGGGGCACTTTTCGGCAATGCGGGTGACTTTTTCCTAAATCTTGCTATTTCCTAACTCAACCCATTCAAGAGGACTCAATATGCTTAAATTAGTGGTGGTGCGCCACGGCGAAAGCCAGTGGAACTTGGATAATCGCTTTACTGGTTGGACCGATGTCGAGCTGACCGACACCGGGCGCAGCCAGGCGCGGGAGGCAGGCCGCGTGCTGAAGGCCGAGGGCTTTGCCTTCTCCGTCGCCTACACTTCCGTGCTCAAGCGGGCCATCCACACCCTCAACACCATCCTCGATGAGATGGAGCTGACCCACCTGCCAGTCATTAAGCACTGGCGGCTGAACGAGCGCCACTACGGCGCCCTGCAGGGTCTCAACAAGGCCGAAACGGCCGCCCAGCACGGTGAGGAGCAGGTGAAGGTCTGGCGCCGCGCCTACGACATCGCCCCGCCCCCGCTGCCAGAGTCCGACGAGCGGCACCCGATGCACGATGCCCGCTACGCCGACTTGCCTGCCGATGACCTGCCCGCGACGGAGTGCCTGGCCGACTGTGTCGCCCGCTTTCTGCCGTATTGGAACGTTGTGATTAAGCCCGAGGTCGCTGCCGGGAAGTCCGTCCTGGTCGCCGCCCACGGCAACAGCCTCCGCGCCCTTTACAAGCACCTCACCAGCACTTCCGACGCCGACATCATCAACGTCAACATCCCCACCGGGATGCCGCTGGTTTTCGAGCTGAACCCCAAGACCTTCCTGGCGGATAAGTTCTACTACTTGGGTGACGAAGCTGCCGTGAAGGCCGCGATGGAGGCCGTGGCCAACCAAGGCAAAGCCAAGTAGCACAACCTTGTAACGCCCGCCTCCGAGCCCGACCGTCCGACCATGCTCCCCCAGCCTGCAGAACGCCAGCGAGGGGAGCCGCGGGCACCGTCGGACGCCGCCGATGACGATGCGGCGATCCTAAAACCAGCGGCGTCTATCGATGTTGAGCTTGCCAGCGGGGGGCTGGCTGCTGGAGAACCTGGCGAGGACTTCGTCCCGCCGGGTGACGGGATCGAAGCCGATGCCGACGCTGACGGGGTTGATGAACTGGAGCCCGAGGACGAGCCGCAATGGTTGGGGGTCGGCTTTGACGGCACCCTGGCCCATTGCGACACCTTTCCACCGCCCGAAGAGCCCGGCCCGGCCATTCCTGCCATGCTGCGCCGCGTGGAGGACTGGCTGGCCCTCGGCCTGACCGTCAAAATCTTCACTTGGCGCGGCAGCACCCCCGAGGGCATTGCCACCGTCCAAGCCTGGCTCCAAGCCCACGGCCTCCCCGCCCTCGACGTGACCGACGAAAAAGACTTCGCGATGGTCGAGTTCTGGGACGCCCGCGGGATGCAGCTCGTCCCCAACACCGGACGCAGCGTCGGAGAAACCCTCCTACCGCTGCCACCGGAGTGAAGAACCCTGTAGTCCCGCCCCGAAGAGGGCTTTTCGATGGATAAAATAATCTATAAAACATTATGAAAATGCTAACCGTACTCGTGGGTTTTATGGTTATGTTGTGGGCAGGCTGTGTCACCCCTTCCGGTAATCCCGACATTCGGTATGTGTCGGATCTCCCAGCCGAAATGACCTTCCGTGGGTTTTTGGTCACTCGGCCGGTTGACCCATCGTGGCATGCCTACCGCAATGAGCTTTCGCCGATTGTCGCGACTTATCGTAAAGAGACCGGTAGTAATAACCACACTTTCTATTGCCAGATCCAACTCTTGAAGCTCCCAGCGAGTGTGAATAGTTTTGAGAGTTTCAAACACGCTATTGAGCAAGATTTTCAAAGTTCCGAACGGAGCAAGATGACCTCCACAAGGTTTTGGGTCGAAGAAAAGCTGGGTGCCAACGCGGTCGCGTTTGATGTGGAATACAATGACTTCGGGTCGATTTCCGAAGGGCGTGAACCGCTAAGAACCTATTACAAAGGCTTTGCGCTCATGCACCCATCAATAACTGATGCCTACATCTTTGCATCCATGTCCGAGCGAGGACCGGAAGCCGTGATCGCCGAACGCAGATTTGAAGCGGCGGGAGAGGCTCTTCTTGCGCAAGTCAAACTCCTCAACCGCTAGGCGTCTACATCGACGCTAGGCGCCTCCCGGTGCCCGCCGGAGACTGTTCAGCGGCTGAGGCGGCAATTTGAGCGGTGGCAGCGTTGAGCTATTTCAGGATGACCAACGGGGTTTCACCCGACTCGATCTGCAGTAACGCTTTTGGGAGCTTTTCGAGCATTGGCTGTAAATAAGCGAGTTCGGGCTTCTCCAAACACAGGATGATGATGCCAATCTCGTAGTTACTGAGGTGCTGCTGGCTCGGGATGTTCTGGTCGGTCGTCAGTAGAACGTCAAAGTATTCTTGAGTAACTGCGAGCAGCTTTCCGTTCTTCAGCCCCTTCCAGCCGCGATAATCGACCGTTTCAACAATGTGACCAACGATCTGATTTCGCCACCGCGTTGGCACGCATTCATCGAGCAAAATTCGCATGAGTTACGCAGAAGCGAGCTCCTCGGTCTGAACCAGCGTCTGAGATGCATTGATAAGTGCCATCGCCTGCTCACGCTTCACAGTGGGAAAGTCCCCCAAAAAGGTAGCCAGCGACTCACCCGATGCAAGCCATCCGAACAGCATTTTGACCGGCACGCGGGTGCCCGTGAAGCACAACTCGCCGCTCATGATTTCGGGGTCACGACTGCAAATCCATTTTTCCATAGGTTAAAACATACTCAGCTTGCACGGCCTCGCAAGGCTGCGAATTCACGGGCGGACTAAGCTCGCAGGACACTCGCTCTCCTGGCTCACCTTTCCCCGCCTCGACCCCCAGGACTGGGGCTTGACGGCGGGGGGCGGGGTCGTTGGGCTGTCGGATGGCTTCATTTTTGACCTTAGTGGCTCCGCAGGCCCGCGTTCTCGCTGGGCATCCGTGGGTCTTTGGCAACGAGCTGGAGCGCCTCTTAGGGGCGACTTGGGACGGCCAGGGGGTAGAGTTGCGCGATGTGCGGGGGCGCTCCCTGGGCAGCGGCATTTTCAACGCGCAGTCACAGATTGCCTGGCGCCGCTACAGCCGCCAGGTGCGCCCGTTTGACGCCGATTTCCTCCGCGAGGCCATCCGCGGGGCGCTTTCCCGCCGCCCGCCGGAGACCGTTCAGCGCCTCGTCTGGAGTGAGGCGGACCAGATTCCCGGCTTGGTGGTGGATCGCTATGGCGACACTCTCGTGGTGCAGGCCCTGACTCTGGCGGTCGATCTGCGCCTGCCGGTGATTCAGGAACTGTTGCTAGAGCTGGTGCCGGGCATCGTCGAGATCGTGCTGCGTAACGACGCGGGCGTCCGCGAGCGCGAGGGCATGACGCTTTACACCGCCACCCACACCGGCAAGCCCTACCCGCCGCAAGAGCACCTGATCGACGGCCTGCGCTACCGCCTCGACCTGCAGGGCGGCCAGAAAACCGGCTTTTACCTCGACCAGCGCCCGCAACACCGCCGCGTGGCGGCACTGGCCAAGGGTCAGCGCGTGCTGGATGCGTTTTGCTGCACGGGCCCCTTTGCGCTGCAATGTGCCGCTGCGGGGGCCGCGCAAGTCACCGCGATCGACAGCAGTGCGGAGGCCATCGCCAGCCTCCAGGCTAACGCCCAAGCCAACCACCTGGCCGTCACTGCGGTTCAAGCCAACGTCTTCGACTGGTTTCGCGAGCATCGTGAAGAGCGTTACGACGTTATTATTCTGGATCCACCGGGCTTTGCGCCTAACCGCCGCGCCCTCGATGGGGCCCTGCGCGGTTACAAGGAGATCAACCTCCGGGCCCTGAAATTGCTGACCCCTGGCGGTCTTCTGGCGACCTACAGTTGCTCGCAGGCCGTGTCCCTCGGCATCCTCGCCGATACCCTCCGCCAAGCCGCCGCCGACGCCCATCGGGAGCTGCGCCTGATCGAAACCGTCACCCAGCCCCTCGACCACCCGACGCTGCTGACCTTTCCGGAAAGCGAGTATCTGAAGGGGTTGATCGTGCAGACGGTGGGCTGAGGCGTCGGGGTTAAGTCCTTTGCCTTCAAGCTTTTTCTAAATGGTGGTGAGGGTGGCCATCCGGCGCGAGAGCTGCTGGCGGGCAATGATCGCCGATCTTGGACGGGCCACGGTCGATTGCGCACTGGGTCTGTTCCTGACTTGGCTTGCGGAACCAACGCCGTTTCGGTAATTTCAGCGATAGTTATGGAGATTCGGAATTGGGTACGGTGGTTTTGGGCGTTGCTGTTGGTGGCGGTGGCCTGCGGGGCGGGGTCGCGGGCGGCGGCTCAGGTAGCTCCGGGATCTCCGGTGGCTCCTGGCAGCGTTCCGGCGGAGGTGGCGGCGGTGAACAGCGCCCTGGAGTGGTTGGCGTTGATGGATGGGGCCGATTACGCCGCCACCTACCGCCTGATGGCTCCGGCGTTTCGCGCCGCGGTGCCAGAGGCGGACTGGGTGGCCAAGCTGCAGGGGCTGCGGGGCTCCTGGGGAACCCTCAGCCGCCGCGAGACGATGCAGGCCACGCTGACCGACGACCTCCCCGAGGCCCCCCCCGGCACCTACGTCCTCGTAGAGTTCCACAGCCGCTTTACCGAAGTCGAACCGGTGATCCGCGAGTTCACCGTGATGCTCCAGACCACCGACGGCTGGCAGCCCATCGGCTACTACACGGCACCGCTTGGGGCACCGCTTACTCCGTGATTCTGACGGGGATGTCGGCGGCGGCGAGGTGGGCTTTGGTCTGGGCGATGGTGAAGGTGCCGAAGTGGAAGACGGAGGCCGCCAGGACGGCGCTGGCGCGGCCTTCGCGGAGGACTTCGACGAAGTGGTCGAGGGTGCCCGCCCCGCCGCTGGCGATCACCGGCACGGAGACGGCCTCGCTGATCGTCCGGGTGAGGGGTAGGTCGTAGCCCGCTTTGGTGCCGTCGGCGTCCATGCTGGTGAGGAGGATTTCCCCGGCACCGAGGGAGACCACCCGCTGGGCCCAGGTGACTGCGTCGAGGCCGGTCGGGCGGCGTCCGCCGTGGGTAAAGACCTCCCAGCGGGGCCGGTCGGGGGTGCCGACTTGCTTGGCGTCGATGGCCACCACGATGGCCTGGTTTCCCAGTTGGGTTGCCGCCGCGAGGACGAGCTGGGGGTCGGCGACGGCAGCGGTGTTCAGGCTGACCTTGTCCGCTCCGGCGTGCAGCATTTCGCGGATGTTTTCCACGGACCGAAGGCCCCCGCCAACGGTCAGCGGCATCATGCACTCATCGGCCGTGCGCTCGACGACATCCAGCATCGTGCGGCGCTGGTCGGAGGACGCCGTGATGTCCAGAAAGACCAGCTCGTCGGCCCCCTGAATCTCGTAGGCGCGGGCCGCCTCGACCGGGTCCCCGGCGTCGATCAGGTTGACGAAGTTGACGCCCTTGACGACTCGACCAGCGTGAACGTCGAGGCAGGGAATAATCCGCACGGACAGCATCCTTTGCAGCCTACCAGCAGGCGCGGCGGTGTCCAGCAGCGATGCTTTGGGCGTTGGTTGGCGCATCCCCCGCAGAGGCTGGGGTGGACGACGGCCGTGACGGTTGTGACGGCATGTGGTGTCGCGACTTTTAGTGGCAGTGGGGAGGGGGCATCTGATTGACAACATTAAGCGGGCTAATTTTCCCCTCGGGGTTGATTATTTGGTGGAGCCAGTGGGTGCATTGCGGTGATTTTTATCTACTCAGAAAGCTTGGCTGGGCAGTTCTGTTTCTATCAGAGGCCACTTTTTTGCTTTGGACTTTTTGGCAATTTAACCACCTTCCGCAGTCCTTTTGAAAAAGTCGGCACTCTCGCGCCCGGGCAGCGTTTTAATGCCGTCGCCTTTCGTTTTGCCTTATGCAACCCACAACTTTTCCGCAGCCTGTTCCGCAACCGACGATCACGGAGTATAAAATGGTGTTGAGTGACCCCACGGCCCTCGGGGTTTTTGGGCTGGCGATGGTCACCTTCGTCGCTTCGTCCCAGAAGCTAGGTTGGACAACCGGTGTCACTTACGTCATTCCCTGGGCGCTCTTTCTGGGGTCGCTGGCACAGATTTGGGCTGCTTCAATCGACTTCCGTAAGAACAACTATTTTGGGGCCATTGTGCTCGGCGTTTACGGGCTGTTCTGGGTCGCGGTATCGATGCATTGGGCCACGAGTTTGGGATGGTTTGGAGCCGTGGCTGGCAATGCCGACCCCCGGCAACTCGGCGTTGCTTGTCTTGGCTACTTCATCTTCTCGTTGTTTATCATGGTGGCCTCGTTTGAAACCAATAAAGTTTTCGCGGCGATCCTCGTGTGAATCAACATTCTCCTGCCGTCCTTGGCTGTGAGCCTGTTGATGAAGGGCACCCCGTTGGGTGACCTTTGTAACGGATTCGCGGCCTGGTCGGAGCTTTTGATTGCGCTCCTCGGCTTTTATGCGGCGGGCGCCATTTTTCTGAACAACTTTTTCGGACGCACCGTGCTGAGCCTCGGCAAGCCGCTGGGCTGGATCCGCAGGGGACCGCCATTGGTAGGACGTTGACGGGTGCTCCGGTGCGTCAACGGCAGCCGGAGGTGGTTGAGTTGAGCAAGTCCGCCCTTCAGTCTTGTTGCTTGGCGAGGCTTTCGAGGTAGCTCCAGAAGGACTGTTCTTGTTCGGCCAGGTGCTCTTCTTTGTAGGGCAGGCCGGTGCGGAAGATGAAGTCGGCGACGGAGTGGCGGTGGAGGATATAGTGGGCGTGGAAGCCGTCGGAGAGGGCCTCGAAGTAGATGCGGTAGTCACCAGTGCGGAGGCGATAGAAGACTTGGCCATCGCGCTCGAGTTTTCCGAGGTCATCGCGTCCGCGCCGGAGGTCCTTACGGGAGAGGGAGCTGAGTTGCTCGACCAGGGGCAGTTGCACGGTGATCGGCAGGCGGTTGAGTTCCGCCATGCTCTGGTCGCTAAAGGTCACCTGGGTCTGCGCCATCTCTCAAACTTCGAGGGGCAGTCTAAGCCGACGTCCAGGGGAGAGTCGAGCCGCGACTGTCATCGAGTCGGGCGGTCGCTTCGCGGAGCATGCCCGGCGGGATTGATCGCGTCTCCAGGCGCGGCTTTTCGACTGCGATGCGCCGAGGAACCTCGTTGGGCGCGGTTTTGGCTCAGGAGGGCAGGGGAACCTCGTTGGCCCAGATCTGGGTGACGGGCTGGCGTTGGCGGATGGGGTGGAGTTGGCCCTCGGCGGTCAGCCAGGCTTCTGGAGCCTCTGGGAAGGAGTTGTAGTGCTTGGTGCTCATGGCGGCGGCGTAGGCACCGGCGCCCTCGATCACGGCAAAGTCGCCTGGCTGGGCCGCGGGCAGCAGGCGCGGCCCCATGGCCTCACCGTCACCCGGCAGGCAGGTGATGACATCTCCCGACTCGCAGCAGTGGCCCACCACCATGGAGGAAACCAGCGGTCGGGGGGCTCCATCTGCCGGAATGATGACTACCGGGTGCTGGGCGCCGTAGAGAGACGGGCGCAGGAGCTCGGTCATGCCGGTGTCGAGCTTGTAGAAGCGCATTCCGTCCGGGCCACCGGTCTCGACGACGTCTTGCACGCGGGCCACGAGGGAGGCGGCGTTGGCTAGGAGGAAGGTGCCGGGTTCGATCTCCAGGTGGATGCGACGCCCGGTGCGCTCCGCCAAGGCGGTGAATTGCGGGCGCACGGCGGCCCCGATCTCGGCCAAATCGGTGCCCTTTTCGGTGGTCATCCGGGCGACTTTGTAGCCGCCACCGAGGTTGAGGGTCGTGACTTGCGGAAAGCGTTCCACCAGGGCCAGGCTGAGGCCCGCCACCCGCTTCCAGACCTCAGGGTCGCTCCCGGAGCCGATGTGGGTATGGATGCGCTCGACGGTTAGCCCAGCGCGGTGGGCGATGGCGGCTGCTTGGTCCGCCCACTCATGCCAGATGCCAAAGCTGGAGTGCGGGCCGCCGACGTTGGTCTTTCCGGTGCCGCCAGACCCGAGCCCAGGGTTGAAACGCAGCCCGCAGCGGCCACCGGGAAAGGCGGCGGCGAAGTGCTCGAGCTGGTGGAGGCTGCAGGCGTTGAGCTTGACCCCGGCGCGGAGCCAGTGCGCGAAGTCGGCGGGGAGTTCCTGGGTGGAAAGGGAGATTTTCTCGGCGGCGATGCCGGCGGCCAGCAGCCGCTGGACTTCGTAGCCGGAGGAAGCGTCGAAGTGCAGGCCCCAGCCGTCGAAAAAACGCAAGAGTGCGGCGTTGGGAGCGGCCTTCATGGCGTAGCGCACCGTCAACCCAAAAGCGTTAGGGAAGGCCAGGGCAGCCGTGACCTGCCGTCGGAGTTGGGCCTCGCTATAGACGTAACACGGAGTGCCGAAGCGCTCCGCAACGGCTGCCACCTGTTCCACAGTCAAAAAACGCAGTGCTTCTACCATAATCGCTCTTCACAAGCCTTCCGAGAAAGCCGCTGTTGGGTCGCGGAGTCAACTCGGTGGTTTACAGAATCCACCGCCGGGAGCCGGTCAGGGCGACGATGTTCAAAAATGGGAGGCGTGGGCCGCCTCGGCTCATGGGGTGGCAGGCAACCGGAGGCTCAAAACCCCGTGCATCTTGGCTGAAAAGCGGATTCTTTTTGAGCAGTAACCGTCACTCCGGGGTGTTTTGCTGGAGCAGATCGACCAGTTCGGCGGTCTCGACGGTTTCCAGGGACTGGCCCTTGCGGGAGAGGTCTTCCATGGTGCGGATGAGCGTCTCGGTGATTTTTTCGTGGGTGGCCTCAGAGCCGCCGATGATCGCGAACTGCTCCGCCTGCGTGATCCGCCGGTGGCCGTCATCATTGTCCAAGCCAATCCCGAGAAGGGCCCGCCGGGTCTGCCGCGTTCTTTCCATTTCAAAAGTTACCTCTTCCGGCGAGTTTTGGGCAAGCGTCAACCGAGGAAAAAGATTCGGCGCGTGGCCGGGCCGAGGGGTCTCAGGCGGGGCATTGTTGGCGGATGAAGTCGAGGGCGAGGCGGTGGGCCGGGGAGGTGTCTTGGTGCATGACCCATTGTGAGGAAAAGTGGTCGGTCTCCGGGATGCCGACGAGTTGCGACGGTATCCCAACGGCGGTAGCGGCAGCGTGGAGGAGCTGGCTTTGGCGGATGAACTCGGGGGTTTCCGACTCGCCGTAAAAAAGGAGCAGCGGGGTGAGGCCCTGGCGGACGTGAAAGACGGGGCTGCAAGCCTGCACCAGCTCTGGCGTCCGGCCGTAGCTCAACCA
>DAIQNO010000041.1:0-1331 GCA_036788355.1 Opitutales bacterium
CACGATCCTCGGAGCCTGCGGCCAGAAGGTAGCTGCGCCCCCCAACGCTGTTGGTATACCAGTCACCAAAGTGGGCTTCGGTGTTAAAGCCGAGGCCGACGGAGAACTTTAGCAGGCGCTCTTCGGGGGCGCGGAGCACCCGGAGGTTGATAGCGCCACCGGAGGCCTCACCGGGGAGGTCCGGGCGGTGGGTCTTGAAGGTATCGAGACCCTCAAAAATCCCAGTCGGAAAGAGGTCGAGCGGCACCGCCGGGCGGTCAGGGTCAGGGCTGGGCAGGGGCACCGAATTGAGCATGGTGACGTTAAAGCGGTCATTGAGGCCCCGGATTACCGCGAACTTTCCGTCGGCAACGCTGACCCCAGACTGGCGCCCGATGATATCGGAAATGTCACCAGCCCCGAAACGACTGAAGTCTTCGGCGGTGATGATCGAAACCTGAGCGCTAGCGTCGCGGATCGTTGCCAAGGAAACGAGCAACTGGTCGACGCTGGTGGCTTCGATGACGAAAGTCTCTAGCTCGATGGTTTCGGGGTCGGCGTTGTCGGGGATGACGCGCATGACGGCGTTGGCGGTGTTGTCGGTGTTGGGGTTGACGACGACGCCGGTGATCTGAGACTTCTGGTAGCCGCTTTTAGCGACTTCCAGGGTGCGGGTGCCTGCCGGAACCCCCGAAATGCGGTAGGCGCCAGTGGAATCGGTAACCCCGAAAATCGTCGGGAAGCCCGAAACGACCACCGTGGCACTGTCGATCGCCCGACCGCTGGCTTGGTCGAACACGCGACCGACTAGAGCGCCGGTGCCTTGAGTGGCCGCGCTACTGGTCGCCGTGCCGCCGCCGGTCGGTGCCTCTGAAGCGGCGCCGAAGGACATCTCGACGAACTCCTCCTCATCAGGAAGATCGTTCCCGCTTTGCGCCAAAGTGAACACTGGCATCGAAAATGCTGCAAGACCGAGCATCAGAGCTGGTCGGCGGCAAATTTCGAAAAGTTGGTTAAAGGGCGTGGCCATCGGTCGTTGGAATGGAATCGCCCGGAGGTTGGAAGACACCGGCGGGGGCGTTCAATCTTCAAGATGCCTGGATCGCGAGATTTAACCTGCCTGTAACATTAGGGGGACTTACAGCGGAAAGCCTGAGGTCTTAACCCTAAAATGCCAGCGTATTCCCTGTGAATCAAGCATCGCTTTTCGCAAAAGGGTTGAGTTCTGAGGCCCGCGGTGTCCATTGAAACAGGTCGATGGGTGCTTTGAGCGGTGAAAAGAGCGTGAATGGGCCTGAGGTGCGTGGCGATCCGCCTAGGCCGCCAGGTCTGACGCGTGCGGCCAGCGCAGA
>DAIQNO010000041.1:1341-12744 GCA_036788355.1 Opitutales bacterium
GCCATGGCGGCGCGACAGCAGTCCAACCTAGCCTTTGCGCTGTGGGGGATGGCCCCGGAGCGGCGGGCCGCAATGCTGGTTTTTTACGATTTTTGCCGCCGGGTGGATGACATTGCCGACGACCCTGCGGCCACCGATGCCGAGAAGGCCGCCCAACTGCAAGCCTGGCGAGAGAGCCTGTCGGCGGTTTACCAGTCCGCCGAGGGCGGGCTGCCGGAGGGCGAGTTGGCCGCCGAACTCGGGCCGGTGTTACAGAAATACGGGGTGCCACTGGAGGAGCCGCTGGCCGTGGTCGAGGGCGTGGCGATGGACCTCGGACGGCGGCGTTTTGAGACCATCGAGGCACTGCTGGAGTATTGCTACCGGGTGGCCTCGGCGGTGGGCCTGGTTTCGATCCGCATTTTCGGCTGCACCCACCCCGACACGCCGCACTTTGCCGAAACGCTCGGCTACGCGCTGCAACTGACCAACATCTTGCGCGACGTGGTGGACGACTATCGGACGATGGGGCGCGTTTACCTGCCGCTGGGGGAGTTGCGGGCTTTCGGCGTTGCTGAGGAAGACTTGGCGCACCCTGAGCACCACGCGGGGGCGCAGGCCCTCTTTCGGCTCTGCCACTACCGTTGCCAGCACTATTTTGCCAAGGCCCGCCGCCAGATGCCGCCCTCCGAGCGGGCCAATCTCGCGCCCGCCTTGGCCATGGGTGCGATTTACGAAGCACTGCTGGCGAAAATCGCCAAGACCGAGTTTCGGCTGACGCCAGGGCGCCTGCGGCTCTCGAAGTTCGAAAAGGTAGCCCTCTTGGCGACGACGCTGCTGAAGGCCCGTCAGCCGCTGAAGGCGACCGGGGTGGTGTCTGCGCCGAAAAGGGTCTTGGTCTGGGGGGCGGGTGCCGCTGGCCTGGCGGCGGCGCTGGAGGCCGGTCGTCAGGGCCACACCCCCGTCCTCATCGAGGCTAAGAACCACCTCGGCGGGCGGGCCCACAGCTACGCCGACGCAGCCACGGGCCTGACGCTCGACAACGGTCAGCACGTCCTGATGGGCTGCTACGATGCCTTTCTGCGGTTGATCGACCTCCTGGGCACCCGCGACCAGCTCGACGCGGCCCCCCGCCTGGCGGTGCCTTATCGCTCCAACCGAGGGGATAGCCGCCTTGCGACGCTCGACCTTCCCGCGCCGTGGCACCTCCTCGGGGCGTTGCTGACCTTCCGCGAGCTTTCCTGGGCCGATCGCTGGGCAGTGGCGGTTTTCGGAGTCAGGATGCGCCTCGGGCAACAGCCGCGGAACGGCGAGACGGCCCTCGGCTGGCTGCAACGGTGGGGCCAGACACCCGGCAGCATCCGCGCCCTCTGGGAGCCCTTTTGCGTGGCCGCGCTGAACACCCCGCTGGCCGACGCCGACGCGGCCCTCCTGCGCGAAACCCTGCGCCGCAGCCTCTTTGGGCGGCGCGATGCCGCCAACCTGCTGGTAGCCAAGGTCGGCTTTAGCGAGCTGTTTCAGCCGATGGCCGGGCACCTGCTGGCCAGCATCGGCGGGGAACTCCGCCTCGGCACCCGTATCGAGCGCGTCGAACAAGCCGAAGGCGATCCCACGAGCGACCCGCACCGCACAGCGGTTGCGGCGGTCGTCACCCAACGCGGTGAGCGGCTGAAGGCGGAGGTCCACATTTCCGCCCTGCCCTGGACGCGCCTGCGGCCCCTGCTGCCGCCCGGCAGCCCCCTGGCCGAGCGGCTCGGCCAGCTTGAGCCCGCCGCCATCATCAGCGTCCACCTCTGCTGCCAGGGGCCTTGGCTCGACCTCCCCCTCGGCCTGGTGGGACTGCTAGACTCCCCCGTGCAGTGGGTCTTCGACCGCACCGCCAGCCTGCCCGCCGACCGCCGGGAAAGCGGCGAAACGCTCTACGCCGTCGTCATCAGCGCGGCGGACGCCTGGGCGTCCTGGCCCGTCGCGCAGATCGTGGCCGAGGTGCTCTCCGAGGTAGCACGGCTCTTTCCCGAGGCCACCGCCCCCACCCTCCTGCACAGCCGCGTCAGTAAGTGGCAAGAAGCCACCTTTGCCGCCACCCCCACGGCGGAACCCCTCCGCCCATCACCGCAGAACAGCCCGTGGCGCAACGTCATTCTCGCCGGAGACTGGACGGCCACTGGCCTGCCCGCCACCCTCGAAGGCGCCGCCACCAGCGGCTACACGGCAGCCACCCTGCTTAACTGAAACCGCCCGCCGAGCAACCGGTTTTCAAGCTGCTCCAAGATGTTTCAAGATTTTGCGAGCCAGCGGCTCCTTAATTTCGGTATGTCGCGGGATCGCCTCGATGACCCCGGTCTCGGGGTTAATCCACAGAGAATGACTACCGCCCTCACGCTTCAGCCGACAGCCCGCAAGCCTTAGCCGCTGCTCCAAGTCGCGGCGCTTCATCCGACCAAAATTCGCTCTTGAATGGCATCGGGAGAGAGGCCCCGAAGGATGTCCTCCCGGCGATCCTCGAAGAGCAATTGAATCGATTGAACCAGGCTCTCTTTGGCCTCAGCAACGGTGTTCCCCTGGCCGTTGGCTCCCGAAACTTCGGGGCAGATGGCCCAAAAGCCACCCTCCGGAGCGACCTCAATAATGGCCGTAAACTCAGCATTCATCTCATTAGTCAAAGCCGAAGTCACTGTCTTGGCGAGCGCGATCTGGCTGAAATCCACACAAGGGGCGTGATGAAAACTGCGAGGGGAGGCTGCGGTAGGTAGAGATCCGCAGGTACCCCTGGGAACGCCGACGTCCTCGTCGGCATCTCCTTCTTAAAAGAGCCGGCGGGGACGCCCCTGAAAACGCCGACGTCCTCGTCGGCATCTCCTCCTTAAAAGACCCGGCGGGGACGCCGGTGCTCCCAGGGAAGGTCGCCGTCCGGTGGGCGATCCGCTACCGCGTCCTCAGTTCAGCCTTCCCAATCGGCGGGTTACTGAGGCGGCGAGGGCGCCGCAGATCCGCCGAGACTGCTGATCTGGGCCTCCGCCAACCGACTGCCGGGCAACCCGTATTGGCGGATCAGCCCATAATAAATCACGGCGTCGCGGGGTTGCCCCTCAGCCAAGGACAGCTCCGCCAAGTCATAAAGAACGCGGGCCAGCCAATAGCGGCTGGAACCGGTCAGCGCGGCCCCTTCCAAGAGGTGCCGCTGAACCGTCCGCCAGAGGATTTCTCGCGACCGCACCAGGTTCCCCTGCCGCCGATACACGTGACCCAGAAGGTAGCCAGCCTCCACCAAAGCCTCCGGCGTGCTGTCCGCATCGCTCAGCACTAAATCTAGGCGGAAGGCCGCCCCGTCGAGCTTGGCCGGTTCCCGAGTAGCCTGGGCCAGCAAAGTGGCGGCCATCGCAAGCTGGGCACCATAACGCGGTTGCCCGCTGGCATTGAGGCGCTGGAGCAGTTGCTCGTAATACCGCAAGGCCAGGTCGAAACGCTCCAGCTTGCGGGCAATATCGCCCTGCTGCTGAATCACTGCGGCCACCAAAGGGTGCTGGGGGTAACGTTCCAGAAAAGTCGCCAAAATGTCGATCGCCTCCTGCCGAGTCCGCTCCAGGCCCTGCCGATCGGCCATCAACGACGCCTCGAAAAGCGCGACTGGCGCACTGGGGTGCTCCGGACGGGTGTCGGCCAGTTGCCGCAGCAGTAGCTGGGCGTCGGCCAGTTGAAAACGCTCCGCCAGATAACGCGCCGTCTCAAAAAAAGCCAGCACCGCCGCATCGCCACCGCTCGGGTCACTCCGTAAAGCCGCTAACTCCGCCAGACCCTCCGCCGTCTCGCCCAACCGGAGGGCTGCCTGCGCCCCCAGCAACCGCAGATGGGACTCGATGACCCCGGCCAACTCCGCCTCCGACCCCGACCGCGCCGACCGCAGCTCCGCACGTCCGGGAACCACCCCCTCCCGCACGCTCGCCCAGTCTCCCTCCTCAAACGCCAGATAGACCGCCAACCACGACAGCCGCCAACTCAATGCCCGATCCACCCCGCGCACCGGCGCAATCAACCGACCAACTCGCTCTCGGGCCAATCCCAACCGACCCGCCTCCATCAGCGCCACCAACGCATTCCACTGCGCCCGCGCCCACGCCTCCGAACGCAACGGCCAGCTACCACCCTCCAGACGCGCCAAAGCCCGATCCAAGGCCCCCGCAGCCAGCAAAGCAACCACCTCCTGATACCGAACTTCATCCAGTGACGGGCTCTCCGGATCCACCGCCAGCGCCACCGCCTCCCGGTAAGCCTCCGCCGCAATCGCGAAATCACCTCGCAAAAACGAGGCATCGGCCATCAGCCGCGTCACCTCCGACCGCGCCGAGCCCGGCGGCAGCAACTCCCGCTGACGACTGAGGTAATCCGCCGCCCGCCGATAGCGCGGCGGCTCCGCACTCCAAGCCAGATACGCCAACAACCCCAAGGCATCGACCCGCTGCGCCGACCCCGGAAAACGCTCCAGCAGCGCCTCCGCATCGGCCATCGCCGCGTCCGGCTGCCTCCGGGCCTGGTGCAAAAAAGCCCGCAACAACAGCAACTCATCCAGAACCGCCGAACTCCCGCTGGCCAACACCGCCGAAAGCGCGTCCAACAGCCCCTGATTGGCCGCCCGATCATCCGCCCGCACCGTGCTCGCCAGTTGATACAACGCCAGTTGCTGCAGGTGGCTCGGGGCTCCACCCCGCAGCAGGTCCAGCAACGCCACCTGCCCCCGCGAAGTCTCCGGCCCCGCAATCAACCCCATCAAAGCCAGCGCCAAGGCCGTTTCTTCGACCTCCAGTGGCCCTGCCAACCGCAGTTGAGCCTGCAACAGCTCCAGAGCCTCATCCCGACGCCCCACCGCCTCCAACGCCACCGCATACTGCCGTGCAAAGCTCTGCCCGACGGCACCCGCTCGGCCCGCCTCCACCCGCCGCCGCAGGTCATCCAGCATCGACGGCGTCACCGGACCCGTCGTCAACGCCCCGCTCAACCGAAAACTCTCCAAAAACGACCGCTGGGCCGCGCTCACCGTCGCTCCCTCCGCTCGCACCCACGCCGCCCCAGCCTCCTCCGCCGCCCCGCGGCTGGCCGCCTGCCGCGCCTCCAACGCAAAATACCACGCCCGCAGCTCTGGCGGAAGATCCTCCGCCCCGACGCGCTGGAGAGCCGCCTCCAACCCCAACAGGTCATTCCGCAACTGATGCAGTAACCCCAGATACAGAAAATACCGCGGCGGCGGCGGCGCCCGCACCTGCGCCAACGCCGCCATCGCCTCACCGGAACGCCGCTGCAACACCAACGACCGCGCCAACTCCAACTGAACCTCCCGACGCAAGGCCGCCACTTTCCCCGCAGGACTATCCCCGGAACCCTCCAGGTCCCGCAAAATCCCCCGCAACAACCCCTCCGCCAAACTCGGCAACCCCGCTCGCAGGGCCGCCTCCGCCGCCCTCAATCCTCGCTCACCCTCCGCCAGCAGCACCGGCGGAAAAACCGCCGCCCCAGCCTCCAAACTCAGCCCTGCCGAGCCCTCAGCCACACCGGTCGCCTCTGCGCTCGCACCCCTGACTCCCGCCTCCTGGCCCCGCAGACCGCCAACCCCCAGCAACGCGACCGCCAGCAACCCGCAGAGCCACCATCCGCTGATCCCACCCGCCATCGCCACGCCCCCTCGCCGGTTTCTACCATCCCGCAACCCCGGCTGACGAGACCCCCAGCCGACCCGCCTAACGGCCAAAATGCAGCACCTCCGCCCCCAGATAGCCCTGTAAGCACGCCGGAACCGGCCAACTCCCATCGGCCAACGTCCGGTTCTCCAACAACGCCGCCAAAACCCGCGGCACCGCCAAACCCGACCCATTCAAAGTATGCACCAACTGCGCCTTACCACCATCCGCCGGGCGAAACCGTATCCCCGCCCGCCGAGCCTGAAAATCCGTAAAACACGAGCACGACGACACCTCCAGCCACCTCCCCTGGCCCGCCGCCCACACCTCCAGATCGTATTGCTTCGCATGGGCAAAACCAATATCCCCGGCGCACATCAACAAGCTCCGATACGGCAGCTCCAGCGACTCCAACAACCCCTGCGCGTGCTCCCGCAACCGCTCTAACTCCGCCATCGAAGCCGCCGGATGCACCCATTGCACCAACTCCACCTTGTCAAACTGGTGCAGCCGATTCAAGCCCCGCACGTGCGCCCCCCACGACCCCGCCTCCCGCCGAAAACAAGGCGTATACGCGCAGCGACGCACCGGCAACTCACCCTCCTCGAAGGTCTCCTCCCGAAAAAAGTTCGTCACCGGCACCTCCGCCGTCGGAATCAAGTAAAAATCCTCCACCGTGACATGATACATCTGCCCCTCCTTATCCGGCAGCTGGCCCGTCGCCGTCGCACTCGCCGCATTCACCATCAACGGCGGCAGCACCTCCACGTAACCCGCCAACCGCGCCCGATCCAGGAAAAAGCTGATCAAGGCCCGCACCAGCCGCGCCATATCCCCCACATAAAACGGGAAACCCGCCCCCGTCGCCTTCACCCCACGCTCAAAATCCACCGCCTGCGAAAACCACGGCAAGTCCCAGTGCGCCACCGGCGACTCACTCGCCGCCGCCAGGCTACCCCACTGATGCGCCACCACGTGATCCGCCTCGGACCGACCCTCCGGCACCGACGCATCTGGCGGGTTCGGCACGCTCAAAATCGCCTCCTGCCAACGCGCCTCCACCTCCGCCAGCCGACCCTCCAAAGCCTTCACCTCCGTCGCCACCGACTTCATCGAAGCCACCATCTGCTGAAACTCTGGCGCCCGCTTATCCGGATACTGCCCAATCTCCGCCGAACGCGCCTTCTGATCCGCCCGCTTCTGCTCAAAGGCATGCACCGCCTCCCGGCGCTCCTCATCCAGGCGAAAAACCCGCTCCCAATCGACCGAGAATTTCTTACGGGCAATCGCCGCCTGCAAACCAGCGGGATCCTCACGAAGCTGCTTTAGATCAATCATAGCTCAGAAAACGACCAAAATCAGGCCCTTACCCAGCCATCTCACCCATCCCCACGCCGAAAGTCAACGCCCACTCTTCGACCCCAAAGCCCACCAAGGCGAGACGCACCTACCCGCTTCCGGCTCCCCCCAACGGCATATTCCACCCTCTCCGCGCCCTCACGACGCCCGCACCACGCCGTCACCGCACCCCCACCTGCCGCTCCACCGTCGCCTTCAGCCGCTGGGCCAGCACCCGCGCCAGATTGATCAACAACTTCCCCGAAAGCCGCGGACTCCGCCGCCGCAACTTCTCCAAATCCTCCCACGCAATCGACAACAACCGCGCATCACTCAGGCACGCCACATCGGCCAGCCGCGGCACATTTCCCACCAGCGCGATCTCCCCTACCACTGCCCCCGGCCCCAACCGCGCCATCACCTCGCCCCCTCCCACCAACTCCGGATCACGCCGCGACACTTCCAACTCCCCCTCCAACAGCAAGTAGAGGTGCTTCCCCGCCGCACCCTGCTCAATCAACCGATCCCCCGCCCGAAACTCCTGCAACCGGCTCAACAACACCAACTCCTTCACCTGCCACGACGTAAAACCCCGCAACAAATCCGAAGACGCCTGCAACTGCCGACGCACCCGCACCCCCACCACATCCCACACCGTCAGCAGGTGCACACTCCCCAACAACACCGGCGTCAGCACCAAATCCGCCACCAACGCCGTCACCAGCACCCCCGCACTCAACAACCCAAACTGCTGCACCGGCACAAAACTCGAAAAACCCAGCACCGCAAAACCCGCCACCAAACTCAACGTCGTCACCGTCGCCGGAAAAAACTCCGCATGCAACGCCACCTCGATCCCCTGCTGCTCATCATTCAACCGCTTCAACGCCCGATGATACCGCGTCATCAAGTGCAACGTATCATCCACCGCAATCCCCATCGCAATCGCCGCCACCAAGGACGTCCCCGCATTCAACGGAATCCCCGCCAACGCCATCACCCCAAACAACACCGCAATCGAAAACAAGTTCGGCCCCAATGCCAACAAACCCGCCTTCACCGACACAAACAAACTCGCCACAATCAACCACAACAACCCGCACAACAGCACCAGCGACAACGCCTGCCCCACCGCCATCGCATCCGTCGAACGCGCCAACTGCAACGACGGCGAAATCGCATAACCCGACCCGGAAACCCCCAACGCCCGCGCCCGATCCTCCAGAAAATCCGCCAACTCGCCCAACTCGCGGCTCCCCGTCACCCCCGTCCGCACCGACAAACACAACGTCGCAAAATCGTGACTCACCCACGGACTCAAGTCGCTCCGATGAAAAAACAAGAAATACTGCGCCAACAACGAGCTCGAATCCGGCAGCGCCCCCCCGGTCCCACCGCCCACCATCGCCGAGTGAATCTGCGCCAAAAAGGTCGGCAACCCGGTCACCGAATAAACCCGCTTATCCGCCTCCAGCTCCCGCATCAACGCCTGCACGGTCTGTAACAACTCCGGACGCCGAAAGTCCCCCGGCATCCGCCGCAAAACCAACCGCAACTCGTTAAACGGCCCCAACTCCGCCTCCACCGCCGCCAATGCCTGCCGCGGCGGTGCCTCCGGCGAAATCAACGACAACAGATCATTCCGAAACTCGATCCGCGGCATCAACGCCACACACGGAATCGCCACCAACGCAAAAGCCACCAACGACCGCCGAGGCCGCCGCACAAACTGCTCAATCACAAAAGTGCTCTCCCGCTGCGCCCGGCTGAAACCCTCCACCGCATCCGTCACATAAATACCCGGCTTCGGCACCCGCGGTGGCCAAATCCGCAGCCAAGCCACCGACAACGTCAACGTCAGCACCAACCGCACCAACATCGCCAACGCGGCCAACCGCCCAAAACCCTCGATCAACGGCAAATCACTCAGCAAATTCACCCCAAAACCCAGTGCCGTCGTCACCCCCGTCAACACCAGCGGCAACGCCAAGCCCTGGGCCACATCCGCCACCGCCGCCCCACCCGGCAGACCATGCCGCCGCGCGTGCTGAAACTCACTCACCACGTGGATATCCTGCGACGCGCCGATAATCAGCACCAACAGCGGCGTCAGCGCCCCCAACAACGTAATCGGCCAGCCCAACCACCCCGCGATCCCGAACGCCACCACCGTCGTGATCGCCGTATTCAGCAAGGTCAGCGAAACCGCGCTCCCACTTCGCAACAGCAGCCCCATGCACAGCGCCAGCACCCCCGCCGCCACCGGCAGCAACCGCCGCTGATCCTCGATGATCGCCGACTGCATCCAACTTTGGATGCTCGGCCCACCTGCCACCAACAACGTCTCAAAGAGACCACCCCCATGGACCCGCCGCAACACCGACTCCACCTCACCGGCCAAAACCACCGCCCGCTTCTCCGCCTCCGGCCCACCACCCACCACCACGTAAAGGGCCACGGACCGCGCATCCTGGCTAATCAGCCGCCCCACCATCATCGGATCCGCCGCCGCCCGCCCCAGCACCTCCCGCACCGCCTCATCCGAGCGCGGTAAGCGCGCCAGATACGCACTCGTGCGGACACTCCCAAAAGACCCAGAAATCGACGGCGAAGTAAACAGACTCTCCACCCGCTCCACCCCCGGCAGCCTCCGCAACTCCTCCTGCAAATCCCGCAACACCGACACCCGCTCCAACGACCAACCATCCGCCGGCCGTGCCATCACCACCAGGTGCCTCGACGCCCCAAAAAGCCCATCCGCCTCCCGCTGTAAAACTCGATCCGCAGAACTCGTTGCAATCAAATCCTCACTACTGACCCGCAACTCCAACGACCGCCAACCCGGCAACGCTAACGACGCAAAAACCAAGCACAGGGCCAAAACCCCATAACCACGACGAAAACAACCCCGAAACCACCCACTCATCCCCCCAAAATCACCCTACATCGTCAAAAAAACTCCAAAAAAAGTTCGGCCCCACCGCTCAGCACCAACCAACCCTCAAGGCACACGGCACACCGGCTCGGAAACCGAGCCCCACCACCGCCCATCACGGCACCGGTCGCGCCAATAATCCCAACAACGCCGCCTGCGGCACCGACCAATCACCCAGATTATCCAATGCGAACCAAGCTTCCGGAACCACCAAATCCACCGCCACCCCCTGCAGCGTCAGAATCGTCGTGGTACCCCGCCGATGATTACGCATCGTGATCCGCGCCGGACGCGCCACCGAGCCCGCAGACCCATCCCAGACCCCAAAACGCTCACCGTCCAAAGTCTTCGTCGGCTCTACCATATCCGCGTCGAAAAACTCTACCCGCCGCACCGAAAAGTCGGCCTTCGAAACATAAAAAATCCGGTGAACGTATCCGGTATCCCGCAACACATCCACCGTCGCCGGAGCCGACATCACCACGTAAACCGGCAACCCATCGATCACGCTATCCATCATCCGCGTGTAACGATGCTCCCCCATGTCCTCCTCCCGCAGATCGTCGAAAGTGAAGTCCGACCCCATAAAGTAGCCGCCCCGTCCCTCATTATCGATCCGCCGCGAATCACCCAACGCTGGCAAAAAAAGAAACTGCTCCAGCCGACCGGTCGCATCCGGACGCCCCAACAACGTCACCCCACTGATCTCCTCAGGTTGCAAAAAACGTAACAGAAACTGCGGCAACTGCCCCTCCATCCGACGATAAAGGGTCACAAATTGCCGTTGCTGGGCCGCCCCCGTCTCATCCACCAGCACCATCTGAATCAACTCCGCCTCGGTCTGCGCCGTCTGGAGCTGCGTCACCCGCTCGATAATCTCCGCACCCGACAAAAACTCCCGCTTCGGGAAAGCCGAAGCGACATTCTGACCCACCAGTCCCACCAGCCCCAAGCAGAGCCCCAGCCGCCAAGAGCCTCCCGGCCGTCCGTCACCCCTCGCTCGACCCAGGAAAGAAAAAAGACTCATAGCGTCGTAGGATTATCAATCAACCCAAAAGCCATCGCCTGCCGCGTCAGACCCGCCACATCATGCACATCGAGTTTCTTCATCAGATTAGCCCGATGCGTATCCGCCGTCTTCACACTGATGTCCAACTTGGCCGCGATCTCCTTGCTCGTGTAGCTCTCCGCGATCAGTTGCAAAATCTGGCGCTCCCTCGGTGTCAACTCCTCGAGACTGTCACCCGCATTGGGATTCACCATGATCTCCCGCATCAAATTAACAATCCGCAACCCAAAGTAAGTCTGCCCCGCCACCACTTTCTCGATCGCGGTCTCCAACTCCGTCAAATTGGCGTCCTTCTCGACAAAACCATCAATCCCCGCCTCCAGCACCTTCTTCACCATGTGCTTACTCGGAAACGCCGAAAAAACCAGCACCCGCGGCTTTCGATCAAGGTGACCCAGCCGCCGCAGCACCTC
>DAIQNO010000042.1:0-12568 GCA_036788355.1 Opitutales bacterium
GTTGAAGGATGGCCACCCGCGGAAGGTGTTCATTTACAACAACTGCGACCACCAAGCCTGCTACCGCGAGGTGCGCAGCCAGGCGATCAGCTACACCACCGGCGTGCCAGCAATGATCGGCGCCAAGATGATGCTGCAAGGCCGCTGGATGCAGCCCGGCGTCTGGAACATGGAGCAACTCAACCCCGACCCCTTCATGGAGGCCCTTAACCAGCACGGCCTGCCCTGGCACGTCCTGGAGTTACCGATCCACGGCACCGACGCCGCCTAGAGCCGCCGCGCCGCAAGCCGCCCAACGGCATTGCCGACCCTGCCTGCCCCGCCAAAAAACGCCACCAGAGCCAGAATCCGCAGAATAGGCCAACCCCCGCAACCTGCGTGAGAACCCCCAACCGGCGATAGAACTCCGATGAACCGACCGAAACCCACCTCGACCCTGCTGCAAAGTGCCGCGCTCCGGTCCAGCAACGCCGCCAAGATGGCCCTCGCGCTGCTGCTGGTCGTCCTTGGCACAGGGGCGCCGGTTTCTGCCTTCACGCCGACGCAAAACGGCCTTTACGCCGCCATCGACGTGACCATCGGGGCCACTAGCGAGACCGGCACCCTCGGCGCCCGGCTGTTTTTTCAGGAGGCCCCGCTGACCGTGGCCAACTTCGTCGCCCTGGCCGAGGGAACGGTGGACTGGCTCGACCTCCAAGGCCCCGCCCCCGTGGTGCGCTCCGGCGTGCCGTTTTTCGATGGGTTGACCTTCCACCGCATCATCAGCGGCTTCGTGGTGCAAGGTGGCTCCCCCAATGGCCAAGGCACCGACGGCCCCGGCTACCGCCTCTGGGACGAAATCGACCCCGCCCTCTCCCACAACCGCGCCGGACTGCTCTCCATGGCCAACAGCGGCCCCGACACCGGTGGCAGCCAGTTCTTCATCACCCTCGCCGCGACCCTCAACCTCAACGGCAAGCACGCCGTCTTCGGGGAACTCGTCGCCGACAGCCTCCCACTCCTCCAGCGGATGGGCAGCACCCCCACCGGCCCCGGAGACCGCCCCAGCAGCCCGGTGACGATGACAGCCATCCGCATCCTCCGCATCGGGGCCGCTGCCGAGGCTTTTCGGCCCAACCAATGGGCACTCCCGAGAGTCGCCCAAGCGGTCGGCTTTACCCTGGACGACCAGTCGGCAGGCACCGGAGTGGTGCCCAGAGACCTCATCCAGGCTTTCCCGCGACCGGCCGGCCGCGACCACCTGTTCCTCATCTCCGACCAACTCGAAACCTGGCGCACCCTCTTCTACCAGCCCTCTGCGGCGCAAGCCGACCCCGACCGGCAGCCCGCAGTTCCTGCAAGTCTGGGAAATCGCCCAACCGGAAACCCCACAGGCGGGCCTCACGCTGAACCTCGTCGCCACCGACGGCACCCTGATCGTCCTCCGCCTGACCGACCCCGGCACTGGCAACTACACCATCACCATTCCGGGCGGCGACCTCGTCGGCGCCATCAACCCCTACCGCTGGGTCTGGGAGTCCGCCACCCAAGCCCGCACCCAACTCATCCTCGACGGCATCAACGTGCCCCGCTTCTTCCTGCGGCTGGACTTCGGCAACCAGACCTTCCGCCTCTTCGCCCGCAGCAACCCCCCGGCCAACGCCGCTGCCGCCACCCAACTCACCTTCAACGGCACGTTTACCACCACCGGCCTCCCCAGCTTCCCCGCCCTCACCCTCCCCAGCTTCCCCGCCCTCACCCTCCCCAGCGACTAACCCCGAAAAAGCCCAGGGGGCTCGGCAGTGGCAATCGCCCCGCGCGGCCTCGAAAAACGCCATTTATTAAAAGGGTAAAATGAGTCGTCACTCAAGATTAATGGAGCACCTTCCTATGACAAATCGAAGCAAAAAAGAAAGGTTGGAGTCCGAGATTTACCAGGCACTCGCTCTGCTTGATCCAAGAGGAACGGATCGACAGGTTAGTCGCGCGATGTCGATCGTTCAATTGGCGTTTTCCCGTTCAAAGGATGACCTGCAGCCAACACCGAACGTCCTGTTCGAGAAAGCATGCAAAATCCACCGATGACCAATACCCTAATAATTGGTCTCCAAGAACCGGCAGTCGGTTCTGACCGGTGTCACTACTTTTCCCTACGGGGTAAATGGCTGGTGGTCAGGATTTAAGGGAAAGTTTGACTCTGGAGCCACTGGAGTGATGCGAGGGGTGGAAAAACTCCCCGCGTTCTGGTAGGGTTCTGAAAATGAAAGTCCATCGCCCAACTTGCCCGAGCCGCATCGCCGCCGATGCCGCACCAACAGCACCGTCACCTTTCGCGCCCAAAAGAGACCTCGGCGGGTGCCGGAGCGAAAAAAAGTTCCCTTTTGACCAGAATTGGCCGTCGTTTGCGTTGACACCGACCCAGCGCCTCCGTTCTAACCCTAGCTTCCGCCTTGGTCGGGGCTTCCTTTCCGACCGCAGTTTTTCTGGCGTGAAACCTTGCGCCTGACCCAACCCGAACCTCCCCAGCAACTTCACCTAATCCCCTCGAATGGCCGCAAAAAAGAAGCAAACTGACAGTGCCGCACCCAAGAAAAGTGCCGCCTCCTCCAAAACCACCGAAAAATCCGCCTCGGCAGAAAAGTTCGTCTATCTCTTCGGAAACACGACCGACGGCAGTGCCAAGATGCGCAACACCCTGGGCGGAAAAGGGGCGAACCTGGCGGAAATGGCCCGCATCGGCCTGCCGGTGCCTCCCGGCTTCACGCTGACCACTGACGTCTGCACCTACTTTTACGACCACGGTCGCACCTACCCCAAGGCTTTGACCAAGGAGGTCAAGGCCGCGATCGCGGCCATCGAAAAACAGACTGGCAAGAAGTTCGGCGACGCCAAGAACCCGCTGCTTTTCTCGGTCCGCTCCGGTGCTCGCGACTCCATGCCGGGCATGATGGACACCATTTTGAACCTCGGCTTGAACGACGAAACCGTCATCGCCCTGGCCAACAAGAGTGGCAACCCGCGCTTTGCCTACGACTGCTACCGCCGCTTCGTGCAGATGTATGGCGACGTGGTGATGGGCGTGCAGTCCCACAACGAAATGGAGCATGAGCCCTTCGACGAGGTGATGAGCCACCTGAAGGCCGAATTGAAGGTGACGCAAGACAACGACCTGACGGTCGAGAACCTCCAGGAGTTGATCAGCCGTTACAAGAAGTTGATCCACGACCGCACCAAGGCCTCCTTTCCGCAGGACGTCGAGGAGCAGCTCTGGGGGGCCATCGGGGCCGTTTTTGGTTCCTGGCAGAACGAGCGGGCGATCCTTTATCGCCAAAAGTATAGTATCCCGGCTGAGTGGGGCACCGCCGTCAACGTCCAGGCGATGGTCTTCGGGAACCTCGGCGACACCTCGGCGACCGGGGTGGCCTTCACTCGTGACCCGGCCAACGGCAGCAACGTCTTTTACGGCGAGTATCTCATCAACGCCCAAGGCGAGGATGTCGTCGCCGGTGTCCGCACCCCCAAGGCCATCGCGGAATTGGAGAAAGACATGCCCAAGTCCTTCGCGGAGCTGGAAAAAGTCCGCGCCAAGCTGGAGAAGCATTTCAAGGACATGCAGGACTTCGAGTTTACCATCGAAGACCATGTTCTCTACATGCTGCAGACCCGCAATGGTAAGCGCACCGGCCTCGCGGCAGTGCGGATCGCCTGCGAGATGGTCAAGGAAGGTCTGATTACCGAAAAGGACGCGGTGGCCCGTATTCCGGCCGACTCGATTTCCACGCTGCTGGTGCCGATCTTTAACGCCAGCGAGGTCAAAAAGGCCAAGGTGATGGCCGTCGGCCTTCCCGCTGGCCCGGGTGCCGCGACGGGTCAGGTGGTCTTTTCGGCCAGCATGGCCGAGATCGTCGCCGAGAAAGGCCAGAAGGCCGTCCTCTGCCGTCAGGAGACCTCCCCGGAAGACCTCCGCGGGATGATCGCCTCCGAGGGCATCCTGACCAGCCGCGGGGGTGTTTCCTCCCACGCGGCACTGGTCGCCCGGCAGATGGGCAAAGTCTGCGTCTGCGGTGCTGCCGACGTGGTGATCGACTACGGCAAAAAGACCCTTTCCGTGGGCAACACCATCCTCCGCGAGGGTGACTTTATCTCGATCGACGGCACCACCGGCCAGATTTTCGCCGGAGCCATCGAAACCGCCCCCAGCGAGGTCAACCAAGTCCTCTCGGGCAAGTTAAAGCCCGCCAAGAGCTACACCTTTGAGCTTTACGACACCGTCATGTCGTGGGCCGATAAGTATCGCCGGATGGGGGTCCGCACCAACGCCGACTCCCCAACCCAAGCCGCTCAAGCCATCGCTTACGGTGCCGAGGGCATCGGGCTGTGCCGCACCGAGCACATGTTCTTTGAAGGAGAGCGGATCGACGCGATGCGCGAGATGATCCTGGCCAGCACGGAGGCTGATCGCAAGGTGGCGCTCGCCAAGTTGCTGCCTTACCAGCGCGATGACTTTAAGGGGCTTTTCAAGGCGATGGCCGGTCGCCCAGTGACCATCCGGTTGCTCGACCCACCCTTGCACGAGTTCCTGCCGCACGACTCGGCGACCAAGAACGCCCTGGCGGAAAAGCTCGGCCTCAGCACCGAGTTGATCGCCGATCGCGTCGCGGCTCTCCACGAAGCCAACCCGATGCTTGGCCACCGCGGGTGCCGGTTGGGGATTTCCTACCCGGAAATCACCGAGATGCAGGCCCGCGCCATCTTCGAGGCGGCAGCCTCCCTCGTCAGCGGAAAGAAGCCGGTGCCGGTGAAGCCAGAAATCATGGTGCCGCTGGTCGGCTTTGTGAAAGAGCTGGAACTGCAGGTCGAAATCATCCACCGCGTGGCCAAGGAGGTCATGGAAAAGAAGAAGGTGCAGTTCGACTACCTCGTTGGCACGATGATCGAAATCCCGCGGGCCGCAATCCGCGCCGACGAGATCGCCAAGGTCGCCCAATTCTTCAGCTTCGGCACCAATGACCTGACGCAGACCACCCTCGGGATGAGCCGCGACGACATGGGCAGCTTTTACGCCACCTACAAGGAGCACGACATCCTCCCGCAGAACCCCTTCGCCAGCATCGACCAGGCAGGCGTGGGTGAGCTGGTCAAGATGGGCACCGAGCGCGGACGCGGTGCGCGTCCCGGACTGAAGGTCGGCATCTGTGGTGAGCACGGCGGCGACCCGCTCTCCATCGGCCTCTTCGACCGCGTTGGCCTCGACTACGTGAGCTGCTCGCCACCCCGCGTGCCGGTAGCCCGCCTGGCCGCTGCCCAAGCCACCCTCAAAGCCCAAGCGTAGTTTCTTGGAGAGTCTCCTACCGGCGTTGCTGAAAAGCCCGTCCTAAAACCTCCAACGGAAGCTGGTTTTTTCGGTCACAACCGGAAAAACCAGCATTGTTTGGGGCTTTTCTGACCAGCCCATCGCAATAGGGCTTGAAGCCTGGGTTCCTCATCCGACAACCTCCGGCCCCATGAAGGGTATCTTCGGGCTGTTTCGTTGCGTGGGATGGCTGCTTTGGTTGACGGCCTCGGCCAACCCCACCACCTGGGTCGGCACTTCGGCGGAACACGGCCCCGTCAACATCGCAGCGGGCGAAGTTCTGATCTTAAAAGGTAACGTGCCCGTTACCGGCGTGACCAACCCGCAGGTGCGCTGGCAGCCACAAGGCCGGGGAGCGGTGCTGGGAAGTCTAGCCCAGAGTGCCGACCGCTACGCTTTCGCTGGCCCCGGCGTTCTGGAGTTCCTCAACCCCACGCTCACCGTGCTGCATCGGGTAGAAGCGGCCGATACCACCACCGTTCTGATCAACCCCGGCGCGACCGTTGAAATCACCGCCGCTGCGGGGGAGTGCCTGCGTTTTTACCGTTTTGTCACGGCGGTCTCGACCACGGGCAGCCGCATCGGGGTGCGCTTTTCGGTCTATGACGCCGGAATCGCGGCCTTCCGGAGGTTCGACGGCTTTGAAAGCCTCCTGCTCAAGATCCCTGGGCCGATCAGGGTGCAGCTCGAGTTGGCTAGCGGTAGCGTCGAGCCAGGCTCGGTGGGGATGGTGACCTACCAACGACTCCCTCTTTTTTCCGTCGTGACCCCTGGCACCCGCGTCTTTCCGCTGAGCCCCAACCTCGGCGTCGCCGCCCTCCAGTCGAGTTCCGACCTCCAGGAATGGACGACCTGGTTGCAGGTGGACGTGCCAACCGAAGCCGACCAAATCTTCCTCCGGATGCGGCTAGAGTAACCTCGCCACGCGGTCTCTCGGGACTCTCAGGCCCTGTCCGATTCTCAGGCCCTGTTTCAATCCCCAGGCCCAAAGACCCGCAGACTCTGGGAACTTCCTGATTCTCAGGCTACCCAGGCTCTCAGACCCGACGGGTGGCCGCGATAAATTGTCGCGGAAAGCAGAGCCGCGAGATGGCATCCTCGAAGTCCGTCGCGCCGCGCAGAATCTCCACTTCAAGGCGCAGAAAGTAGAGCGGCAGATCGCCCGGCGTGGTGGCCGGCTCCAGCCGCACCGCGTCCTTCTCGGTGGTCACGATCCAGGACGCCCCGGCAGCCACCGCTGCCCGCACCAGGGCCTGCAACTCCTCGGCGCGAAAGCTGTGGTGATCCAGAAAGCGCCGCCGGTGGACGATTTCGCCGCCCAGATCGCGCACAAAGCCCTCAAAACTCTCGGGCGTGGCAATCCCGCTAAACACTGCCACCCGGCGCCCCGCGAGGGCCTCCAGCGGGTGCCGCTCCTCCAGGAAAAGCCGCTGGAGGTAGCGCGGACGATGCGCGCACTCGATGATCTGGCGACCCGGTTGGTAGCGCTGAATCAGCGCTTCCAGGTCGGGATCGGGGCGACCGTCGGACTTGGTCAAAAAAACGTAGGAGGCCCGCCGCATGTGGTGGATCGGCTCCCGAAGCGTGCCCCTAGGCAGCAGCTTGCCGTTGCCAAAGGGATTCCCCTTATCGACCATCAGCAGGTTGATCGACCCCCGCAGCGGCAGATACTGGAAACCGTCATCCAGCAAGAGCACGTCGGCACCAAGCTTCCGGATCGCATACTCGCCCGCCGTGACGCGGTTGCGATCGACCAGCACCGCGACCCCTGGGAGGTTACGAGCCAACATCACGGGCTCATCGCCCGCCTGGGCCGCCGTCAGGTAGAGTTTCTGGCCATCGCTGACCATGCGCGGCGGCGGGGCTTCCTGGTGGGTCAACCAACGCCAGTAGCGCCGCCAGCGGGGCTCCTTGCGGCTGCCGTAGCCCCGCGACAGGATGACCACCCGGCGGCCCCGCTGCGCCAGGCTGCGGGCAAAGGTCTCGACAATCGGCGTCTTGCCGGTGCCCCCTACCGTGAGGTTACCGACCACTACCACCAGACACCCCAGCGGCGCATCGTGCAGCAACCGCCGCTGGTAGGCCCACGTCCGTAACCCAACCGCACTAGCGAAGACCCAAGACAACATCCTTAGCCCGGAGGCAACCACCACGTGCCGCCACGATCGCCCCCGGTCGTAAAGGATTTCTACCAAAAAACCCTCTAACCGGTCCCGACCCTCCGCCAACCACCGCGCCAGTTGGCTGGGCCCGCCGTCAGTAGCAGCGGCTTGGGATAGCCCCTCCGGTGCCTCGGGCAGCGGGGCTTGCTTCGCCAAGGCCTTCAATGGCTCGCTGAGGGCGGGTTTTCACCTTGCTCCAGCTGGAGGGGGGCCTGACCACTCGGGCGGCCCTCCTCGACGTTACCCACCGTCAGCATCTGAGCCGGGAACATCTTGGTGAGCCCGCTCGGCATCCAGTCCTTCATGAATTTACCCATCCCCTTGGCCACCGGCTCAAACTCCTTCTCCGTCTCGGCCAGAGTGCGCTCCCAAGCCTCCGCAAAGCCAGGGGTGCGGGCCGCCAATCGCGCCCGAGCACCAACATAGACATGGAACAGGCGCCGATCCTGACCGTGATCCGTGCGCTTGGCCCCTTCCACCTCTTCGCGCAGGGTTTCATTTTCCTGCTGGAGCATTTTCACCTTCTGATCGAGCGCATCAAGGTCTTTCGACTCGACCGCCATCTGCGTCTCAACGTGGTTCTTTAACGCCGCTCGCTTCTGCCGCACGTCGCGCAACTCCCGGCGCAATTCCGACGTCTTCTGCAACCCATCACGCCAGATGGTGAAAAAAATCGCAAAAGCGAGCAGCAGCCCCAAAACGAAAGGGTTCTGAAAGAAGCTGAGAAGTAGGTTAACGATGTCCATAAACTCCCTATCGACTCGCCATTCTTGCAACGGAAACAACGACCGTCAAGCTGCGATCGGCCCTCGACCAAGGTGACACCCCATAACTCGGCCATTCCTGACCGTATCGGGGACGGACAAGCAGGAGACGTGCCGCCCGACCCCGCCCTCAGGGGGCCTACTCGTCACCGGTGACCGAAGCCCCGAGAATCTTCTGCGGGGTCAACGGCTTGTCACCGCGATCGGTCGGGGTCGCCTCGATGGCCCGGACGACCTCCATGCCGCTGACCACTTCGCCGAAGATGGTGTGCTTCATGTGCAGCCAATCCGTGGCCGCGCAGGTGATAAAAAATTGGCTGCCGTTGGTGCGCGGCCCGGCGTTGGCCATCGCCAGCAAGCCGGCACGATCAAACTTCACCTCGCGGCGGCCCTCATCCTCGAAAGCCTTGCCCCAGATGCTCTGGCCCCCGCTCCCCGTGCCGGTCGGATCACCGCCCTGCAACATGAACCCCTTGATCACCCGATGGAAAATCGTGCCCGTGTAGTAGCCCTTACGGATCAGGCCCACGAAGTTCTGGACGGCCTTCGGTGCCACGTCCGGGTAAAGCTTGAGCTGGATGTCACCAGCCGTCGTCTGAAGCGTCGCTAAAAGATCCATGAATCGTTGTTTCAGAAAGGGTTGTGAAGGTAAAACGCCCTCGGCATCGCTCCGAAGGACCATGGCTGATAAAAAGCGACCCAACGCCCCCGATCAACCGCCAATTTCACTTTTGGCGAAATCTGGCGAAATCTACGCACCTCGCCCCCGGCCACGGCCGCCCCGCCACCGAATCAGTCACTCTGCGATCGGTGTGCGATCGGAGAATAATTCCCGCCCAGGCGGAGTGACGGCGACTTCGATCAACTTGGTTTTTCTGAAACTGACCAACCGCGAAGGCGCACCGAAAGTGGGGCGCTTTTCTGGCGGAAGGGTCGATCAAAGTGGCCTCACGTTTCTCCGCTTACCTTGGAACTTGAAGTTCATTTCTACGGGCAAATTACCGTTATAAGTCTTCTGGATTGAGACCAGTCTGCTTCGCGATTTTCGCCATCATTTTAGGCCCGATCTCTGTTCCATCGTGGAAGGCAAAGACGACATCCGGCCATCCCTTTCGCGCTAACACCCGATGCGAGCCGCCAGTTTCTCTCTTGATAACCCACCCAATCCTGAAGAGGGCCTTTAAAACTTTTCGTGGCTTGGCGGAAGACCAGTCGCTCATGCGGCAATAACGCTGAAAATCTGGCTTATTTGAGGGATCGCCTCACCGTGTTCGATGCGATCCGCAAGAACGCGAAGTGCCAGGGCCTCAACCCTCGATACCGCCTCTTCGCTGGTGGCCCCGTAGGTCATCACACCGGGCAAGTCCAGAACCTCGGCAATCCACCGTCCGTCTTCCTCTCGTGAGACTTCAACTTTCATAATAAAATAACCAATTGGAAACCTCAGGGTGGTTCAGTCAAAAATATCTCGATTGCCCAGTTTATAAAACGTCAGGCAGTTTGCTGCGGGCAAGTATTTTCCCGCTGGGTCGCCGTATTTTTCGATTTTCGGTTGCCCGGTTTGGCAGCAGCGGGAGCGGCGTCTCAGGCAGCTTCTGCGTGGCGGTAGTGGGCTTTTTCGGAGAGGCCCTCGGATTCTGGGGAAAATGGGGCGCGGGGGTCGGCAGGCGCCGATGGGTTTTGGGCTGGCTTTTGGTCACTAGGGTATTTAACCTCCTTGATAGATGACGCAGCAACAGCTTTCGCAATACCTCAAGACCGACCGCTTGGCCGATCAATGGTGGGTCGCGGTGGATGACACCGTTTTGGATAACCCGATGACTATCGCGCAGATTGTCGAGGTGGCCGAGGAGATGCCGGAGGCGGAGGTGCTGGTGCTGCATTCCAGCCGGGCCAACGAAAAGGAGCCGCATTGGGAGCCCTACACTCGGCCGCCAGCTAACCGGGCTCCCGCCGTCGCAGAGCCGGTGAAGGGCACCGGAGCGGTGCCAAGCGGGGCCTCCGGTGAGACCAAAGCGCCTTTTGAACGCGACCGGGATCCGGCCAAGCGGCTGCGGATTCTGGAGAGTCGCATCGAGTTTCTGCAAAATACAGTGGATGCGATGCTGAACATGCTGCGTGAGCTGGAAGGCTTTGAGACGCTTCGCAAGACCCTGGAGGAACGGGCGGAGTTTATCCATCGGAGTGAGGAGGAACTGATCAACCGCACCTACGCCTTCGAGGAAAAGGTGGCGGAGCTGGAGCAACGGATCGACGATAACGATCGCTGAAATACGGACATTTTTTACCGAGAACGCTTTTCACGGCCTTCTGTGACGGTGATCCGTTGTGGTTAGCCGACCCAGGCGGCGGTGATGGCCAGCCAGATGGCGACAACGGGCGCAATGGCGGCCCAGAACAGCAGTCGGCAGGGCCGGGTGAGCGCGGGCAGAGCAGTCACGGCAGCCAGCAGGCCGAGGCAGAGGGCGGCAGTGGCCGCGACGGAGCCCCAGGTAGCCACCCAAGCGGCCCCCGGTTGGCCGCCGGTGGCCAGCACGAGGGTCTCCATCAGCCCCAGCCACCGGTAGGCGATGGCATTGACATCCGCCGCCAGGCCGACCCAGCCGAGCATCCCGGCAAAGCCGCTGACCATCCCCAAGGGCACCGCTACGGAGGCCGCCGGAATCATCACCACGTTGAGGGCCAGCCCGACGAGGCTGACGCTGCCGAAATAGAACGCCGCCAAGGGAGCCCCGAAAGTCGTGGCGGCGAGGCTGATGGTCAGCGGGGCCGCTGGGGCGACCACGACCGGCACCAGGCGCTCCGCCCAGCCGCCAGGGGGTTGCGCCCGCAACCACGGTCGGCGGTAAACCCACGTCGCCCACGCCGCCGCCAGCGGCAGGCCGTAGCAGAGCAGCCCCACCATGACCATGAAGGAAAGCTGGAATCCGGCCGTCCAGAGTTGGCGCGGATCGACGATGAGAATGAGCACCGCGGCCGCCGCCAGGGCCGATCGGGCGCAGGGCTTGCGCGAGGTCACGCGGGCCACCTCCCAGGTCAGCACCATCACCAAGGCCCGCACGGCGGAGGGCGGGCTGCCGATCAGCCAGACGAAGCCGCCGCCGACTACCGCCACCAGGCCCAGGCGCGTCCACGGGGAGAGCTTCAGGGCGTCCCCCAGGCGGGTCAGCAGCAGGGCAAAGAGGCCGATGTGCAGGCCGCTGACTGCGAAGAGGTGCATCACCCCGGCGTTGGTAAAAGTGGCCCGCTGCTCCAGGGTCAGGCCCTCCTTGCGACCGGTCAGCATGGCCCGCCAGAGTTCGGCCAGGCGGGCGTCAGCCTCCGAGGCCACCCCCGCCCGCAAGCCCTCGTCAAAGCGGCTCCGCAGCGCCGCCCCGACGGCCTCGGTGGTCGAGGCTTCGCGTTCCACGGCCTTAAGTTCGGCGCGGGTGATCTCTAGCCGGACGTCGATCTGCCGCAGGTAGGCCCGGAAGCCGCTGGCTGCCGAGCCGTCGGCGGCGGGGCGGGCGCGTTCTGGGGTCAGCCAGACGGCGGCCCCTTGCAGGCGGATCTCCATGCCAGGCAGCAGGGGCTCCGGGTGGTGCGGCCACCAGACGCTGAAAAACGCCCGATGCCCGACCAGCGAGCCGCCGGTAGTGTGGTCGGCCAGCACCGTCGCCAGGCCACCGTAGCGCTGGCCGCTCGGCGCGAAAAGTCGCTCGATCCGGAGGGTGGCGGTGACCTCACGCGGAGGCGGCACGACGGAAGGCAGGGGATCCGGCAACTGCGCCCAACCGTGGCCGAGAAAGACCAACGCCACCCCCAGCGGAAAGCCCACCCACCAGCGGCCCCAGCGGAAGTTCTCGGCGCGACTGTATCGCAGCATGGCCACCAGCACCGCCAGCCCGGTGGCGACCACCAGCCCGGGCAGCAGCCGGGCCAGAACTCCCGGCCCGAGGGCGGGCAACCCCTCCGCCACGGCCAGTCCCAACAACGCTGCTCCGCCCAGCCACCACAGCGGCACCGGAGCGACCCGAGGCTCCGGCGACCGGTTGCCAGCAGCCCACGCCCAGGGCGAAACTGCCTCGGGACGCCATTCCTCTCCCGAAAACTGCGCTAAGCGGGACATGACCGATGTTTACGCTCACTGAATCTGCCAAAAATGGCCAGAAATGTGCTTCTGGAGGCTTGGAGATCGCCCGGCGATTCAGCAACCCCGAAGTGATGCCTTGAGGCCGAGGAGTTTTGCCATCGATCTGCACCGTAGTAATATCACCCAGCACAAAAAAACAGGGCTTGCGTTTCGGTCAATCAGGTGGATTTTTCCTATC
>DAIQNO010000043.1:0-1179 GCA_036788355.1 Opitutales bacterium
AAGCACCTCGACTACATGAAGCTGCGCGTCCACGGCGACTGCGCCACGACCTTCGAGCGCCTACTGGTGCGGGTGGATCCGTCTTTTAAGCTCGAAGTCCACATCGACACCGATGAAGGCAACGCCTGCAACCTCGGCCCCACCACCTTCTGCGAACTCTTGAAATAGCCAGTTTTGAATTCCTCACAAAGCCACGAAGGCACGAAGGTAAAAAGATGAGGTAAGAAGTTCTGAAAATATCCCTTCGACCAGTCTAAATCTTTACGTTCCCCCTGATCAATAATCCCAATTCTACCTGCGCTATCTACTTTCCCCCTTCGTTTCTTCGTGCCTTCGTGCGAGACCAAAAAACCATCCATTTTTCCCAAAACTCAACCTCTCAATTTCCAGTAATCACCCTTCTCCCTTAAATTGTTATGAGCGAATCCCTTGGCATGATTGAAACAAAAGGCTACGTCGGTAGCGTTGAAGCGGCCGATGCGATGGCCAAAGCCGCCGGTGTCGAGATCGTCAAAACCGTCCAGATTGGTGCGGGTTATTTGACGGTGCTCGCCACGGGTGACGTCGGCAGCGTCAAAGCCGCCGTTGAAGCCGGTTCTGCCGCCGCCAGCCGCGTTGGCGAGCTGGTTTCCGCCGAAGTGATCGCCCGGCCACATTCCGATCTCCTTAAGCAGTTCGGTTTCTAGCTTTTACCTTCCAACTTACCTTAGAAACACCACCCTCCACCCCCCCTCGATACTATGGCCAGCCGAGCATTAGGCATGATTGAAACCAAGGGCCTTGTGGCCCTGATTGCAGCGAGCGATTCCGCCCTCAAAGCGGCTGACCTAACCCTCGTGGGTTGGGAGAAGTCCGGCAGCGGTCTTGCTGCGGCATTTTTTACCGGTGATGTCGCCAGCGTGAAGGCTGGCCTCGATGCCGCTGCGGAGGCCGCCGCCCGCGTCGGCGAGGTCTTCGCCGTCCAGGTGATTGCCCGCCCGCACGACGACCTCTCTAAACTGGGCAGCTTTATCGCGTAACCCGTTGTTGCCCCTCTGTTCCATCCCCGTCCCCGCTCGATGAAGATCCTCGTCGCCAACCTCGGCTCCACTTCCTATAAGTACACTCTCTTCGCGACAGCGGCGGGTGCCGGGAGTGCTGTGGGCGACGTTGGCGATGGCCTGCACGCGGTTGCCAATG
>DAIQNO010000043.1:1189-3273 GCA_036788355.1 Opitutales bacterium
GCGTGGTTGATGCCGGGGATAACCTCCACGCGGTGGCCAGTGGGAAGTTCGAGCGGGTGACGGATCACGGAGCCGTCATTGCAGAAAGCCTCAACCACCTGATCGCCCAAGGGCACCTCGGGAGCTTGGATGACCTTGACGCGGTGGGCTTCAAGACGGTGATGGGCGGCGATGTCAGCGGCTGCCGGCGGGCGGATGAGACGGTTTTGGCCGCTCTGGACGCCACCGCGCCCCTCGCCCCGGCCCACAACCCGCCGTATGCAGCGGGCATCCGCCAGTTTGCCAAGGCCGCTCCCAAGGCGGAGTTGGTGGCACTTTTCGAGACTGCCTTTTACCAGTGGGTGCCCCTTGCGGCCCGCACTTACGCCCTGCCCGCCGCTTGGCGCGACGCCGGGGTGCGCCGCTACGGATTCCACGGGGCTTCCCATAAATACATCGCCGAGCGGTCGGCGGAGCTGCTGGGGCGGCCTGATGTTGCCCAGCGGGTGCGACAGCTCTACCACGGCCCGCTGGCTCCGCTGAGCGGCCCGGATTTGGCGGTGATTTCCTGCCACCTCGGTGGCAGCAGCTCCGTGACCGGTATTCTCAACGGTGTAGCGATCGGCACCAGCATGGGCCTGAGCCCCCAAAGTGGCCTGCCGCAAAACAACCGCGTCGGCGACCTCGACTCCGCCGCCATCCCCTTCGCCCAGACGACCCTCGGCCTCAGCCTCGACGAGGTCAACCGACAGTTGACAACGCAGTCCGGCCTGCTGGGTCTCTCCGGCGTCAGCAACGACCTCCGCGACCTGCAAGCCCAGTCGGCGCAAGGTCACGCGCGGGCTAAGCTGGCCATCGACGTGCTGGTGCACGAGACTCGCCGCTGGGCATCTGCCTTCCTTTTCGACCTTGGGCGGCTCGATGCCCTGGTCTTCACCGCCGGCATCGGTGAAAACAACCCCGACCTGCGGGCCGCCATCTGCGCAGGCCTGACAGACCTGCTCGGCCTCGCCATCGACCCCGCTGCTAACGCGGCCTGCCGCGCCACGGAAGCAGTCATCAGCGCGCCGGGCCGGGCCAAGGTCATGGTCATCCCGGCCAACGAGGAGCTGGTCGTCGCCACCGAAACCGCCCGCTTTTTACGCAATCAGTAAAGTGAGCCTCGGGCGACGTCACCTCACCGAAATCTTTCCCAATAACACCCACTCACCCTCTCATCCCCTCACTCAAAATACGATTATGGCTAACGAAGCGATTGGACTCCTCGAAACTAAAGGTATTGTCCCCCTGGTAGTCGGCACGGACGCGATGCTAAAGGCTGCGAACGTGACCCTGGTTGGCCCGATGAAGAACGTCGGCAGCGCGATGGTCTCCAGCGTGATCACCGGTAACGTGGCCGCAGTGAAGGCCGCTCTTGATGCCGGTGCGGAAGCGGCTGGCCGCGTCGGCACGGTCATCAGTGCCCACGTTATTGCCCGCCCAGAGGCTCAGGTCGATAAAGTCCTGCCGGTAGCTCCTCCGGCCAAGAAGGTTGCCGCCAAGGCGTAACGGCGACTGACAAAACGCCCTCAGACGCGGTGCTCTTTTTCCCGTGCTGCGGCCGCGTTTTCGGCACTTCCTCTGCCCTGCCCGCTTTACCCCAAAATCATGTTCCTCGCCCGCGTCATCGGTCAAGTTGTCTCCACGCAGAAGGAGGCGGTGCTCAAAGGGCATCGCCTGCTGCTCCTGCGCCCGCTCTTGATCGAGGGCAGCGAGCCGCCATCCTTCAAAGATGGGGCCAACACGTTGGTGGCGGTGGATTCTCTGGGCGTGACCAACGGTCAGACCGTGCTCTTCGTCCAAGGCAGCAGTGCCCGGGCGGTTGCCGGGCTCAAGGCGGTTCCCTGCGATGCCGCCGTGATTGGCGTGGTCGATCAAGTCACCGTCCTGGGCCACCGGCTGCCCATCCAGGCCGACTAGTCGAGGCCGACTGATCCACGCCACCCCTCCTCAACCTGTTTTTTCCGAAGAAACCCTCTTTATTGACCCACCATGGATCAAGCTGCCCTGCAAAACATTGTCGCCGAAGTCCTCGCCAAGCTCCAAGCGGGTGGCGTGACGCTCCC
>DAIQNO010000043.1:3283-12508 GCA_036788355.1 Opitutales bacterium
CAGGCCGGTGGTGATTTTCTCGCCGGGGCCTCGCCCAGGGGTCTTTTCTACGGTTGACGGGGCGGTCGCCGCAGCCAACGCCGCGCAGAAAAAGTTGCGGGGCCTGGGTTACGCGGGGCGGCGGACTGCCGTCGAGATCGTCAAGAAGCTCTGCCGGGACAATGCCCAAGCCTGGGGCAAGATCGAGCTGGATGAGACGAAAATTGGGCGTCTCGACCACAAAGTCGCCAAGTTGCTCGGCATTCCGGGGTTGCCCGGCGTGGAGTGGCTCTCGCCCCTTGGGATGAGTGGCGACCACGGCATCGCCCTCGAAGAGCAGGCCCCTTTTGGCACCATCGCGGCCATCACGCCGGTCACCCACTCGATCCCGACGCTGGCGGCCAACGCCATCACGATGATTTCGGCGGGTAACAGCGTGGTGATCAACGCCCACCCCGGCGGCGCGAAGTGCGCGGCCCACGCGGTGGCCGAGTTTAACCGCGCCTTTGAGCACCAGCTCGGCCTCAGCGGGCTGGTTTCGATCATCGAGACGCCGACGATTGAAACTTTCAACACCCTCGTTAAGCACCCGGGGATCGATCTGATTTGCGTGACCGGCGGCCCAGCCGTGGTCAAGGCCGCGATGGCCAGCGGTAAGCGGGCCGTCTGCGCTGGGCCTGGCAACCCGCCGGTCGTGGTCGATGCCACTGCCAACCTCGACCGCGCCGCCCGCGACATCATCCTCGGCGGGGCTTTCGACAACAACCTTCTCTGCATCGGCGAAAAGCAGATCTTCGTCGTGGCCAGCATTTTCGACGCCTTCCTGCGGTCTTTCCAGAAAGCCGGCGCTCTCTTGCTGACCGATAACCAACTCGCCAAGCTGACCACGGCGGCCTTCACCAACCGTCCCGATGCGGGCGGCTGCTCCCACCCGGTGCTGAACCGCGAATTGGTCGGTGCCGACGCCACCGTGCTCGCCCGCCACGCCGGAGCCTCCGCCCCGACCGGTTGCGAGCTGGTCTTTGCCATCACCGATGTCGCCCACCCTTTCGTGCAAGAGGAACAGATGATGCCGATGGTGCCGGTCGTCCGCGTGCCGGATGTCGATACCGCCATTGCCCACGCTGTGGCGACGGAACATGGCTACCGCCACTCGGCGATGATCCACACCAGCGATGTCCACGCCATGACGCGGATGGGTCGCGCCATGGACTGCACGCTCTTCGTCAAGAACGGCCCCTGCATCGCCGGCCTTGGCATGGGCGGCGAGGGCTACGCCAATTTCTCCATAGCTACGGCCACCGGCGAAGGGATCGTCACCCCGGCCACCTTTACCCGGAAGCGCCGCTGCGTGATGGTCGATAACCTCAACGTCGTCGGCTAACTGACAGCCGGAGCACGCAGGTTCTGCAACCAGCTTCCGAAAGGGCTTCCCTCAACGGGCCTTTTTTCACCCGGCTCCTTCAAGGGAGCCACGTTTCACCCTCCAGACGTCCACTTTTAACCGATGATCCTCGCCCGCGTCAGTGGCCACGCCACCAGCACCGTCAAGCACCCCTCGATGCAGGGTTGCACGTTGCTGCTGTGCGAGGGGCTGCGGGCCGATGGCAGTGGCGATGGGGCGTTTTTCCTGGCCGCAGACTACTTTGGGGCTGGCCATGGCAGCACCGTGATGGTGACGACCGATGGCAGCTCGGCGGAGCTGCACCACGGCGACCCGACCTCACCAATCCGCAACGCGGTGATGGGCCTGGTGGACGAAGTACAGACCGACGACGCGGAAGAGACGTTTAAATCCTCGACGGTGGCCTCAAAAACCGCTTCCGCCCGCCCAACCACTGCGGTGGGCAAGGTAAAACCTGCGGCGAGCCGCAAGCCCGGAGGTGCCGCGTGAAAGTCTGCCGAGTGATTGGCTCCGTGGTGCTCGGCCAAAGCCTCCTCCCAGGCGGTGGTCGGCTGGTGCTGGCTTCCCCACTGGGCCGTGCGGAACTGGCCACGCCCGAGCGCGTCCTCATCTCCCGCCAGCCGACGCAGGTGGTCTTTGACCACCTCGGCGCCGGGGTTGGCGATTTGATCGGCGTCACCGAAGGCGGCGAGGCGATGCGACCCTTTTCCCAGCCGATGCCCATCGATGCCTACGCGGCCTGCCTGCTCGACCAAGTCACCCTGCTTTCTGCCTCCGGAGCTGCCCATTAAGCAGACCCTGCTGCCTAACCCTCACTTTCGACCAACCCCGATCCCCATTTCCCCGTTATGAGTAACGTTTTTACCGCTAAAGATGCTGAGGCCCTCGTGGGTCGTGGCGGCTCCTGGAATGACGTGCCGGCGGGCGCGGTTGTGACGCCATCGGCCCGCGACGTGCTGGCAGCGGGCAAGCGGAGCGGCCACGCTTCAGCCCAGGCGGCGTCTTCGCGCAGTGGCAGCTCCAGGGAACTCCCCACCGAGTTCGCCATTCCCGATTACGAGTTTAAGTGGCAGGCCGGGAAAGACCCTCAGACCCCCGACGCCCTGGCCGCGTTTTACTTTTCTCCGGAAATCGAAGCCATCAAGCGCCGGATGTGCGAGATGGGTCGCCGCATGTGGCAGAAAGGTTACACCGATGGTAACGGCGGCAACCTGACGGTGCGCGTCGGCGACAACCTGGTGCTCTGCACGCCGACCCTGATATCTAAAGGCTTCATGGAGCCCGAGGACATCTGCCTGGTTGACATGGAAGGCCGCCAGATTGCCGGGAGGCGTCGCCGCACCAGTGAGTGCATGACCCACCTGGCGATCATGAAGCGGCAGCCCAAGGCTAAAGCCTGCTGCCACGCCCACCCGCCACACGCCACGGCCTTTGCGGTGGCCAAAGTTCAGCCTCCGACCTGCTTGATTCCGGAGGCCGAGGTGTTCCTCGGTCAGATCGGGATGAGCCCCTACCAGACCCCGGGCACCCCAGAGAATGCCAAGGCCGTCGGTGAAGCCGCTGTGGACAACATGGCCGTGCTGATGGAGAACCACGGCGTCATCACCTGGGGTAAGGACATCGAAGATGCTTACTGGAAGATGGAGAATACCGACGCGTATTGCCTCACCATCTGGGTAGCCTCGCAGCTCGGGCGGGAGTTGACCCCGATCAGCGGCGGCCAAGCCAAGGAACTCATCACGCTGCGGAAATCCCTCGGCATGGACGACAAGCGGGCAGACTGGAAAGAGTGCGAACTGTGCGATAACAGCGACTTTCGCCCCGGCTTTGCAGCTCAGGGGAACGCGGGCGGGGACTGCGGTTGCCCGATGCCCAACGCCACCCCGACTGCTACCGCGACGCTCAACCAAGAAGCAGAGGCCGTCGTCGCCGCCATCACTGACCGCATTCTCGCGGAGCTGAGCAAGCGCTAGAGACCGTTTCACTTTCCACCCAAACACGGAACCACCTAACCCGACAGAATTGATGAAAGTAACCATTATTGGAGGCGGGGGCCGCGTCGGCTCCAACGCGGCTTTCGCGTTACAATGCGCGGGCTTGGTGGCCGAAATCCAGATCGTCGATGTCAACCAAGACCTCGCCGCTGGTGAGGCTCTCGACCTGCTGCACGGTGCCTCGGTTTATGGCGATCAGCGCATCTACGCCGGGGACTATGCCCGGGCTGCCGACTCCGACCTCTTTCTGATTACCGCCGGGCTCCGACGGAAGCCCGACGAGAGTCGCCTCGACCTCATCAACCGCAACGTGAGCCTGTTTCGTGGCATCTTGCAGGGCATCATCGACGCGGGCTACCGCTCGACGGCCCACTTTTTCGTGGTCTCCAACCCGGTCGATATTCTGACCCACCTGGCAACGGAGGCCCTTCAGGTGCCGGCCGCCCAGGTTTACGGCCTTGGTACCATGCTCGACACGGCCCGCTTCCGCTCGCTGATTGCAGAGGCCCTTACCCTTCCCCCCTCCCAGGTCAAAGCCCTTATCCTTGGTGAGCATGGCGACAGCATGTTGCCGGTCTGGTCTTCGGCCACGGTCGCCGGCCTGCCTCTAACCGGCCTTGCAGCCTGCGACGTCGCCTTCCAAAACACGATTTTTAAGCGGACGCAGGGCAGCGGTGCGGAGGTGATCCGTCGTAAGGGCGGAGCCGGCTGGGCGGTGGGGGCGACCATTGCCGAGGTGATTCACGCGGTGCTCCTCGACCACCAGAAGATTCTGCCGGTCAGCACCTTACAAAAAGGTGCCTACGGTATCCGCGACATCTGTCTGAGTGTTCCGACGGTCGTTTCCCGCCAAGGCTGGCAGCGCCACCTGGAGTTCAAACTGTGGCCCAAGGAAGCCCAGGCTCTGGCCAATTCTGCTGCCACCCTCAAAGAAACCCTCCGGCAGGTGAAGGGATAGCCTCACCCCGTTCCCAGAGGCCCTCCTCTGGCGCCAGCTCCGAGGGGGGGTGCCTCACGGGGTTGCTACAGGGGTTGGGCAGAGCGCCAAGCTCCCGGGTGAAGCACCGATTCGAGGTTCCTTGACAGATCACGCTTCACGTTTACCTGGGTGGGGCCAGCTAACCGGTTTTTCAGGTCTCACGATGAAGAGCCGTCGCCGATAGGAGCGTCACTGGGACTTTTCCCAACGGTTCGGACGATTTCCCTTGCCCTGACCCGCGCTTTGCCGTTCCACCGAACGGACAGGCGACCAGAACCGATTTTATGGCTAACGACTCCCAGACCCCTTCCAAGACCTTGATTATTGCGGAAAAACCGTCCGTCGCGGCGGACTTGGCGAAGGTGTTAGGGAAAGTTCCCAAAAAAGAGGATTGGTATGAGAACGATGAGCTGATCATCAGCTCGGCGGTTGGCCACCTCGTCGAGTTGTTCAAGCCCGAGGATGTCGATGTCCGCTTCAAGAAATGGCAACTGGAGACCCTGCCGATTATCCCGGCCCGCTTCGGACTGCGCCCGATCGCCGACAACGAAAAAAAGTTCAATGAGCTGAAAAAGCTGATCCGCCGAAAGGATGTCGGCTTGGTCGTTAACGCCTGTGACGCCGGTCGCGAGGGGGAGCTGATCTTTTCCTATATTGCGGAGCTGGCAGGGAATAAAAAGCCGGTGGAACGGATGTGGATGTCGTCGATGACGCCAGACGCCATCCGCGAGGCCTACCGTAACCGTCGGACGGAGGCGGAAATGCAACCGCTGGCCGACGCGGCCCGCTCTCGCTCCGAGGCCGACTGGCTGCTCGGGATGAACGGCACGCGGGCCGTCACCTTGCAGTTTTCGTCAATGGCCAACATCGCTCCCGTCGGACGGGTGCAGACCCCGACCTTGGCCCTCGTGACCGACCGCGAAAAGGAGATCCGGGACTTCATCCCCCGCGACTTCTGGCGGATCGAAGCCGCCTTCCAGCTCGACCAGGGCTCCTACCTCGGCGTCTTTCAAAAGCCCCACTGGAAGAAGGACACCGACGAGCACGACCGGGCCGACCGCCTCTGGGCGGAGGCCGACGCCCAGGCCATCGCCCAAGCAGTACGCGAGTCACCCAAGGCGGTCGTTTCCGAAGAAAAGAAGCGCACCAAGCAAGCCAGCCCTCGCCTTTTTGACCTGACCAGCCTCCAGCGCGAGGCCAACGGGCGCTTTGGCTTCCCGGCGGGGATGACGCTAAACATCGCGCAGTCGCTCTACGAAAAGCACAAGGTGCTGACCTACCCGCGGACCGACGCCAAGGCCCTCCCCGAGGACTACGCGCCGACCGTCCGCGAGACCCTGGGAAAGCTCCCGGAGCCCTTCTCCGTTCACGCTCAGAAAATCCTCTCCCAAAACTGGGTGCAACCAGGCAATAAGCGCATCTTTAACAACAAAGAAGTCAGTGACCACTTTGCCATCATCCCGACGGGCGTGACCTCCAATAAGCTCAACGAGCGGGAGGAGAAAATCTACGATCTCGTTACGAGGCGCTTTCTGTCGATTTTCTTTCCACCGGCGGAATACGACGTCACCACGCGCCTGAGCGTGGCAGCCAGCCATACCTTCAAGACGGAGGGCAAGGTGCTGGTCGTGCCCGGTTGGCTGGAGGTGGTGGGGCGCGGCACCCTTGGCGAAGACACCCTGACGCCCATTACGCCTGCCGATGGCCAGCCGCCGAAAGCCCGACCGGAGGAAGTCACCGTGCTGGCCGACACTACCCGTCCGCCGCCCCGTTACAACGAAGCAACGCTGCTGGCCGCGATGGAAGGCGCAGGGAAGTTCGTCGAGGATGAAGAGCTGGCCCAAGCCATGAAGGAGCGTGGCCTGGGCACTCCTGCAACCCGCGCCGCCACCATCGAGGGCCTCATCCGGCAGCATTACCTCCACCGGGAGGGCCGCGACTTGATCCCCTCCGCCAAGGCCGAGGGGCTGATGGAGTTCCTCGGTCGCCTCGGGGCCCAGGCTTTCCGAGACCCGGCCCTCACCGGCGATTGGGAATACAAGCTGCGCCAGGTCGAGGAAGGAAAACTCTCTCGCGAGGCCTTTATGCAGGGCATCATCGACATGACGCGCCAGACCGTCGGTCGCCTCGCCGCCCCCGCCGTCACCGCCGCCACCGACATCCCCTGTCCCCAGGCTGGAGGTAAGCTCCTCATCGAGACACCACGCTCCTGGATGACCGAAGCCACCGTCGATGTCCGTGGCCGCGCCATCCCCCTCCTGCAAGTCAACAAGGTGATCGGCAACCGCCGCATCTCCCCAGAAGAATTGCGAACCCTCCTCAATGAGGGTGCCGTCGGCCCGCTGGACGGCTTTGTTTCGCGAAACGGGAAATCTTTTTCCGGCGTGTTGCGGTTGGTTCAGAAAGATAATGGCTCCTATCGCCCAGACTTCGATTTTGGGGACAATAATGACGCAACGGACGAGGGGGAACGTCTCGCCGACTTGGGCCAATTCGCGATTGTCGGCAGCTCACCAGTGGACGGCACACCCGTTCGCGCCACGGCCAACGCCTACGTTTCCGAGGGCCTCAACGACAAAGGTGAGCCTGCTTTCCGGATGTCCCGGGTGATGCTGGGACGGACAATCTCCGAGGCAGAAATTAAGGAGCTGCTGGAGCATCGTAAAAGCCCGCTGCTGAAAGGGTTGAAGTCCAACCGCACCGGGAAACTCTTCGATGCCTTTCTGCTGCTCGACGAAGCCGGGGGGATCAAGTTCGACTTTCCGCTGCGACCTGAGCGCAAAACAGCCGCCAAGAAGGGTGCCACCCGGACGACCACCAAGCGTGCCACCACCGCCCGCAAGGGGGCATCCAAGGCCAAGGCGGCCGGAGGGGCCTCGGACGCTGGCGACGTGCCCGATGTTGGCGACGCCGACCCTTTCTGAAGCGACCCTTTCCCGACCCATTTTCACGCGACCCCTTCTGAAGCGTCGTTTTAGGCACGGAAAGCCGTCGAGGATTGAGCTAAGGCACCACCTGATGGAACCCTCCCGATGAGCCTTCCACCTCCAGAAAAGGCCATCCCTGCGGTCGATGCGTTCACAGTTGCCGCGTTGACCTCAACGCCGGTTGGAACTGAGGTCTCGGACCCTCGCCACGGCCACCGCTCTCGCCTCCGGGAGCGCTTTCAGCGGGCGGGGCTCGATGGCTTTGCCCGGCATGAAGTGGTTGAACTCCTGCTGACGCTCTGCATCCCACGCCGCGATGTGAAAGTACCGGCCAGAGAGCTGCTTTCCCGCTTTGGCTCCCTACGCGGCATCCTGGATGCCCCAGCGGAGCGCCTGGCCGAGGTGGAAGGTATCGGCGAAGTCACCCCCGTCGCCCTCCGCATCCTGAAAGCGCTGATGGCGCACTACCTCTCCGAAGTCGCCCAAAATGCTGACTGTTACGACAACACCGATGCCCTCCGAGACCTCTTTCGGACGCGCCTCGGCGAGCTTCGGCACGAGGTCTTCGAAGTGGCCTTTTTGAATAAGCGCTACCAACTCTTGCCACAGGGCATCGAGCGCCTGGCAACCGGGCTGCCCGATCGCGCCGTGGTTTACCCCCGCCAGGTCATGCAGGCCGCCCTCGCCAAAGAGGCCCTCTTTGTCGTCCTCGCGCACAACCACCCCAGCGGCCAGCCCAACGCTTCCCCGGAAGATCACCTGCTCACCCAGCGCATCGTCGAGGCGGGTCGGGCAGTCGGGGTGCGGGTGCTCGACCACATCATCATCACCCCCGACCAAGCCCTATCCTTTCTCGACGAGGGCCACCTCGATCCCCCAGAATAGTGGATTGACCCCAACGGCCGTCATTTCATGAAAAGCCGTCCGAAAAAAAACTCGGTCTTGAACCATCAACGAGGGGCTCGAGGTGGCCGTTTTCCTGCGCGCCGCTCAAAAACCATCCTCCCGCAATGCTCTTTTACAACGATTTTTGGGTTGTAAGTCGTTGATTTCGAGTGGTACGGGGTAAGGGAGTCGAACCCCTAACCTCCTGATCCGTAGTCAGGTGCTCTATCCAATTGAGCTAACCCCGCCCGAAAGTTGACTGAAAACAAGAAAATGGGCGGTCGTTTACCCATTGGCAAGGCTGAAGTTTTGGAAAAATTGCGCCCTTTCGACGGGGCGTAGTGGGGCCGTTCCGCCCAGGAGGAACGGGGGCGAGACACTGCACGGTCGTGACGAGACTTTTTGGCGAAGTCGCGAGGTGTCGAGAACTCCCTTCAAGAGGCTGCCGGGCGAAGGTTGTAAGCCAAGACGAGGGAATTGCGCCCGCCCGCTTCCAATTCCTGGCGGCGGGGTGCCGGAAGGATGGTGCGATCGACATCTTCAAAGCCGAGTCCGGTGAAAAACGACCCTGCCTGGGTAGTGAGGGCAATCAGTCGTTGGAAGCCGCGACGACGCGCTTCCTCGATCCCGAAGGAGACCAGCGTGCGCCCGATTCCCTTGCGCTGGTAGGCCGGCTGCACCAGGACGCCCGCTAGTTCGACGTCGTGCGGCGGGTTGAGCGGAACGAGGCGGCAGCAGCCGATGATGGCCCCGTCGGCCTCGTAAACAAAAAAGTCCTGGATCAGTTCCTCGACCTGCTTGCGCGTGACGCCGCGCAACGCCTCCGTGCGGGCTCCGGCTCGTAGAATGGCAAAGATGGCCGAAACGTCCTTGGGGCGCGCTACCCGGATCTGTTGGTAGGCGTCGGCGTGGATCATGGTGCCGAGGCCGACCTTGTCGAAAACTTCCGTCAACAGCGCCCCGTTGATCAATCCATTGAGAATGTGAGCCCGATCGACGCCGTTGTTGAGCGCGAAGAGGGCCTGGCGCCGCTTGGGGAGCTGGTGTTCGGCCAAC